>CAZTHD010000049.1:0-7926 GCA_964613315.1 uncultured Oscillospiraceae bacterium
AGGAAGTTACCGGAGCTGACGAGTGGGCATACTCCCCGCAGAAGACAGTTCAGGTTTGCAAAGAGTGGGCTGCACTTAACTAATTTACAAAATACAAACATTGAAAAAAACAGGTCTTTCGGGACCTGTTTTTTTGTGCCTTCACGGAAGCGTAGACTTTGCTATTATCGTTTTTGAACCTTTCTTAAACGTTATCTTCTTCGCCGGCCACTGTCCTTATGGTAAAGCCTTCGCCTTGCACTTCCTTTGAATCGAGGACTATCATAAAGGAATCAGGCTCGGTTTTCTTTAATGCGCTTTGTACCTGGTAAATGTCTTTATAGCTTCCGACGACCATTACCACGTCTTTTTTATCTTCCTTGTATCCGCCTCTTGCTTCGAGTATGGTGGAACCTCTCATGCATATCTGATCTACCTGGTCGCATATCCTCTTTCCGTTGCCATGGACTGTGACTATGTATGCGACGGCGCCTGAGTTCATACCCAGGACTATCCTGTCTATGGTCGTAGCCGAGATGAACACGATGATGATGCCGTAGATCACGGCTTCGTAATCTTTAAAAGCAAAACCGGCAGCGACAAGAGTTATGAGGTCAAGAACGAAGGCGATATTGCCGGTCTTAACATGCTTGAGTCTGTTTTTTACAAGCATGATTATGAAGTCAAGTCCGCCTGTAGAGGAACCTCTGATGTATATGAGAGCGTAGGATATACCGTAGAGCACTCCCACAGAGATGACTGCTATGAACCTGTCCATGGTGAGCTGCGGCAGAAGAACTACGACATAGTTCAATATCAGGGATTGTATCGCTATACACCTTACAGACTTAACGATAAATTTCCATCCGATAAATTTGATGCAAAGGAGTGCAAAGGGTATGTTGAGCAGGAATATGGTGGTTCCCATCGGCGTTCCGAAGAACTTGAAGAGTATGAGGGCTATGCCTGAAAATCCCGATACTACGAAGTTTGCCGATGCGGCTATGTTGTAGGTTGCAAAACCTATGAGGAGGTTTCCGGCTATCTCGCAGAGTATGTCTATGACTGTTTCTTTAGCTGATTTTTTCATAAAATATCCGTTCCTGTCTTTATTATTCGCAACATGCATAATTATAATTCTTCGCTTCAAAAAAGTACATTGTTTTTTATTGTAATTAATGGAAATATAGGACATAATTGAATAGATGGTTATCGTTTTTTTATGGGAGATAATACTATGAAAAAAGGCATCACTTTTATCTTGATACTTGTCCTTGGTATGGTCGGCCTCGTTATGGCCGGAATGTCCGAGACCATGGCAGGTGGCATAGCTTTTGCGGCCGCCATCGCTTATGCTGTCCTGTCCGGCAAAGAGGAAGAGTAGGAGGCATATATGGAAGGATACAAATCTTTTATCCAGGCTATGGATGATGCTTCCGATCACTGCAGCGTATGGACCAATCTCGAAGACGGTGAGATATATACCTACGAGGAAATGATGGAAGCGGCAGGATTCAACGACCTTCTGGTCATACTTCCTGACAATCAGTGGTGGGTGGCTATGGACGACGGTGCAGTCGGACTTCTCAATGAGTATGATAAAGAGATACTCATAATGTACAGACCCGTCAAAAGCGCTCCTGTCAAAGTAAAATACAGCGGAGAGGAATTCTATAAGAAGTTTGCCCCATATTTTGAGGACGATGAAAAAGCGGAAGATGATGCGCCGGTCTTCTGCATACAATGCGGTACAAAGCTTCCTGAAGGCGCTGTATTTTGTCCAAAGTGCGGCAAAAAGGTCAGGGGGTGAGAAAAGATGGCGAAAAGTAAGAAAAGCGTAAAACAGGAAGTTACCCTCTTTTGGTTCCTGGTATTCTGCATAGGAGCTCCTTTGCTCGTGGTGTATATCGTGCAGCTCAAAGGCGGAATGTCTGCGGAGGATGCAAGGCTTGCCAGGTATGCCGGAATATTCGTAACAGTCACCCTCAATCTTCTTCTTATCGCAAAGGGCGAGTACAAGCTGGTATTAAAGCACAGCAAGGATTACGATCCGAGAAAGGTCGCTGAAGAAGCCATAAAGAAGCAAAAGGAAAGCATTGCTCCAATAAGGAATGACGGGGACGGTTCTCCTCCTTACCGCATTATCAAGGACCCGGCATCAGGAGCGGAGACTCTCTACGAATGGAATGAAAAGACCGGACAGTGGGAGAGCCAGGACGGCCTTTCCATACTCAATGAAGAGGGCCTTGATGACTGGTATAAACAAAGGCAAAAAGACCGCGAGTGGCAGGACCGCGAAAATGAAAAGATAAGAAAGGGCGATACCGCCTTCGACAGAGAGCTAAAGCGCATGAAGGAAGAAGCCGACAGAGAACAGGCGAGGATGGAAGCCGAATCCAAGGAAATGTGGGAGCACTACAAGCGCTACGGCACCTGGGAAACTGACCCTGAAAAGCTCAAGGAGATACTGAGGAACCGTCAGGAGCTTGCTGCGATAGAAGGCAGGAGGGCCGCGAGGGAAGGTAATCTCTATGCTGCCGTGGAGTTCGGACTGACCCTTCTTTCCAAGGTCTGTGATTACAGCATAGACGTGCTTGGCGAATTGACAGGCCCTGCTGGAAAATACGGCATTAAATCCGTATATATAACCGGAAGGAATTTCGGCTACAGATGGACTGAAGCCGTAAACGACGGAAGGGATATGAGCGATGCCATGCGCCAGGCAACTGGAGACACGATCGTGGATCTTGTCCAAGCCCATGCTCCAAAGCAATACCGCTATGTAGCAAACAGCGGCGGCGATATGTACAAGAAAGCCATGGAAAATATGAGAGAAGGAAAGGACGTTACAGACGGCCTCCTGGAAGCAGGTCTTGGAGGAGCTGCAAGGACCAAGGTCGGCAATATGATCGAAGGTAAGTTCAACGCCCAATCCACCCTTCTTAAAAAGACTTCAGCCCAGCATAACAATAAGCTTCTCGATCACTTCACTAAAGGAGATATAAGCCAAAAGACCTTGAACGCTCTTCGTTCGAACAACAGAGCCGCCACCCTGCAGAATATGAAACAGCTGAATGGAAAACAGTCTTTGGCAACGAATATTTCCAACGATATCATAAATAAGCTTTTTAACGGCTGAAATATTTTTAGAAAATATTGCCGGCATTACAGAGATGCGGTGTATAATATTGATGTAAACACATATATGAAAGGAGCTTAATATGGAAAGAGTATACGATTTTATCAAGAAATGCGGAACCTATTATCTTGCTACCGTAGACGGAGATAAGGCAAGAGTAAGACCTTTTGGCACCATCGATATCTTCGACGGAGGCCTCTATATCCAGACAGGTAAAGTCAAAGACGTAGCAAAGCAGATCATGGCAAATCCAAACGTAGAGATCTGCGCATTCGACGGAAAAGCCTGGATCAGAGTCAGCGCCAAGGCTGTAGCCGATGAGAGAGTCGAAGCCAAAAAGCACATGCTCGACGCATATCCAAATCTGAGGAAAAGCTATGATGAGAACGATGACAACACTCTAGTGCTCAGGCTCACGGAAGCGACGGCTGTTCTCAGTTCCTTCGGAGCTCCTCCGGTAACGATCAATTTCTAACAGATCACTTTAAGACTTTAGGGACGATCGCTTGGTCGTCCCTATTATTTTACATATGCATATGAAAGAATTTATATCAGGAATATTAATAAAGATCGGGTTCACAAAACTCTTGATAGTATTTGCGATTTGGAACCTCATAGTGTTCTTCCTTTACGGTATCGATAAACTGAAAGCTAAAAAGGGAGCCTGGAGGATATCGGAAAAGGCGTTGCTCCTTTGCGCGTTCTTTTTAGGCGGCGTAGGAGCCTTTGCAGGCATGAAGGTCTTCAGGCACAAGACCCAGCACACAAGTTTCAATATACTGGTCCCCATTTTTGCCATACTTACAGTAGCCGCATTGTGCTACTTATACACTTTGATATAATATACAAAACAGATACGGAGGATATAACATATGAGAAATCTGACTATATTGAGAAGAAAGAAAGCAGCTGCCGCTCTTGGAAAAATGAAGGTATATATCGAAGATCCCTTTTCAAATGAGCTTGATATCAAAGATGTTCCTTGCAGGAAGCTCGGAGAGCTGAAAAACGGAGTAGAAAAGAAAACGAAGGCTTTAGATATCCCGGTGCTGATGCCCCGGGATATTTTTTATTCCAACACGAAAAAATCACTGATTTTAAAGATGTTAAATAGTGATAATTTTTGGAAAATGAATTAAAATATATGCATATGTATCAGGCACGGCTTTTAAGCTATCTTGAATGCCGGGCAGAGGGTTTATGAAAAAGCAAAACATATCGTATTTCATCACAACTATACTCATATCGCTTTCCTTTGCTTATCCGGAAATGCTTCTTGCCATTAGGCGCGGATTCAGCAAAGAAGCTTATGTTCTCGATAATTCCCTATTTCTGACTCTGAGCCTTGGGATGCTCTTTGCAGTTATCTTCGGGATCTTTGGGCACCAGCTCGTCGCTCGTATTGCAGGTATACTGCTTTCTGAGGCAGTGGCTTTCTTTTATACCGTAGAGTATTTTCTGGACGAGACTTACTCCGCTTTCATGAGCCTTACTTCCATAGCAGTGGGAGCAGGGGGTGTCATAGCAAGCTACCGCGATCTCATACTCAACGTCATACGCAATGGATGGAAGGACATACTCCTCTTCCAGGCCATACCGTTTTTGCTCATTGCGGTGACCATAATTGCAAGAAAATATGCCAAAGCGCCTCAAAGGCCGATCAAAGGCATCTTTGCCATGCTTACGGCTACATGCATCGTGATCTCCCTGATGAGCATAGGCCATCAGATAGAAAATGATGCCAGATATACCTATGAGTACAGCTTCAGCGATGTTGTCCGGGGATTCGGACTGTCCAACGCCATATATCTGGACGTCAAGTATACGTTCAACGGTGTGCCTGAGGCTCCTCGGTCCATTTATGGCGGCAAGATATATTATGCCGACGACGTTTCAAGGAACGAGCTCGAGGTCGATTGGGATGCCATGAAAGAAGCAGCCAAAGGAACTGATAAAGAGCTCATAACAGAGATAATCGAGAATTCATACAGCAGCGGCAAAAACGAATTCACAGGCATGTTCGAGGGAAAGAATCTCATACAGATAACCGTAGAGAGCTTTTCTGAAGAACTCCTTGATACCGGCTATTTCCCCCTTCTAAGGCGCATGGCCGATAACGGTATCGTCATAAAAGACTATTACCATCCATTCTGGGGCGGCAGCACCATATCGGGTGAAGCCGCAGTGATCTCAGGCTTCCTTCCCACTGCAGGAGCTGCATCCATGCAGAACATGATAGGGAAGAACAACGGATATACCCTTGCAGCCGATTTCAACAAGCTCGGATACAGGACTGTAGCTTATCACAACGGAGACGAATACTATTACAACCGTACGGACACTCACCCTGCTGTGGGCTTTTCCGAGTTTTATTCAGACGGTACTGGCATGGAGAGCTATCTTGTCAGCGGGGAATGGCCGAGGAGCGACGAGGATATGTTCCGCTTCATCATCGACGATTTCGAAGCGCACAACAACGGTAACTTTTACGCATATATCATGACCTTTTCAGGCCATGGTCTTTACAATTTCTCAGGCAATGAGATAGCAGTCAAAAACCACGAGCTCCTCAAAGGCAGCAAGTATTACGATCTCTGGCATGTGGGCGGATACGTATCGTGCAGTCTCGACTTTGAACTGGGCCTTGAGCTCCTTTACGATTATCTCGACGAGAAGGGCATACTTGAAGATACGGTATTCGTGATGACAGACGATCATTATCCTTATGCTCTTCAAAAAGGCAGCGCATGGTACAACGACGTCAACTATCTTACGGATCTTTACGGATACGAACCTAAGACTCAGCCCCAGAGAGATCATAACTCCCTTATAATATGGACACCTTTCCTTGAAACCTTGGATGAAGAGGACAAGATAGTCGTTGAAGAGCCTGTATACACACTTGACATACTCCCGACTCTTAAAAATCTCTTCGGCATAGATTATGAGTCCAGGATGTTCACGGGAAGAGATATACTTTCAGATATGGATCCCCGCGTTATATGGGCAAATTCCAGCTGGATGACTGAGCTTGGATATTATGATTCCACCGAAGGCAGCTTTTATCCAAAGGATGAAAATACGACAGTTCCTGCCAAATATATCGACGAGATCAAGCAAAAAGTCAGGGACAAGATATCCGTGGCCAGGAACTTTGTAAATACGGATTATTATGATTTCTATTCTCAGTTTCTTCTAGATCCTGATGATGAATAAGGAGGAAAAAACCAGTCCATAGCATCTAAAACAGCATAGCCTATCCCGTAGAAAAGAAAAAGAAATGGAGTAATGGCCGCTCATGTTACAGATAAAGGATCTACAGCTTATACATGCCAAGGATTACCGCGTCCTTGTGGACGGGCTGTCTTTTGCCGTGAATCCGGGAGACAAGATAGTCATGATCGGAGAAGAGGGAGAAGGCAAGTCCACTATTCTTAAATGGATCTATGACCCAAGGCTCATAGAAAGCTACGCGGAAGGAAAAGGCGAGAGGATCATATCCGGTGAAAAACTCGGATATCTGCCTCAGGAACTTCTCTCAACAGACGGAGAACTGGCCGTCTATGATTTCATGTGCGAAGAGCCCATGTTCTTGGAGACGAATCCCGCGGAGCTTGCTGCCATAGGGAAGACCATAGGACTCGGCAGGGAATTCTTCTACGGCGATCAGAAGATGAAGACCCTTTCGGGCGGTGAAAAGGTCAAGGTCCAGCTGGCGAGGATACTTTGTTCAAAACCTACGATCCTGCTTCTCGACGAGCCTTCCAACGATATAGACATAGAGACTCTCGAGTGGCTCGAGGCTTTCATAAACTCAAGCAAAGAGGGTATACTCTTCGTTTCCCACGACGAGACTCTCATAGAGAGGACGGCGAACAGGGTCATTCACATAGAGCAGCTCAATCACAAGACTTCTCCCAGGCATACGGTGGCGAACATTCCTTACAGGGATTACGTTAAAGAGAGGTTACACGGTTTCGAACTTCAGGAGAGCCAGGCAAAAATGGAGCGCCGCCAGCAAAGAGCAGCCGAGGAAAAATGGCGCAGGATATATCAAAGGGTAGAGCACGAACAAAACGCTATCTCAAGAGGCGACCCGGCAGGCGGAAGGCTTCTCAAGAAAAAGATGCATGCCGTAAAGTCGCAGGGCAGGCAGCTTGAAAAGCAAAGGGAGGAGATGACCGACGTTCCTCAGTTCGAGCGCGAGATCAATTTGATGTTCGATTACGAGGCAAACGTGCCTCCTGGGAAAGTGATCCTGACCCTCGATGTTCTCGAGCTTTTTGCGCCGGGAGAGAAAAAAGTACTTGCAAAGAACGTTTCTCTTACTGTACTGGGATGCGACAAGATCTGCATCATAGGAAGAAACGGAGCCGGAAAGACCACCCTGTTAAAAATGACAAAGGACGAGATCTCAAAGCGGAAAGACATCTCTTATGCATATATGCCTCAGAATTACGAAGAGCTTCTGGACATGGAAATGACTCCTTTAAAGTTTTTGGAAAAGGACGGGAGCAAGGAGGAGCGGGTAGTCATTAACAATAGGCTGGCATCGCTCAGGTTCACACCGGACGATATGGGGAGAAAGATAAAAGAGCTTTCCGGAGGCCAAAAGGCGAAGCTGATTCTTTTATCCTTAACTCTTTCAGGATCGGATGTGCTCATCATGGACGAGCCTACGAGGAACTTTTCTCCTCTGTCAGGGCCAGTGATAAGAGAAATGCTCTCCGGGTTTAACGGAGCCATAATATCCGTATCTCACGACCGTAAATACATAGACGAAGTCGCTACCAAGGTATACACACTTG
>CAZTHD010000050.1:0-4489 GCA_964613315.1 uncultured Oscillospiraceae bacterium
CTCGCAGTAGCCGGACTGGTGGTTCATGAGGTGCCTCATAGTGATCGGCTCTTTTACGGAATGAAGGTCAAAGAGATTGAGCCTTAATGCATTGCTCACCACGCAGAAGCTCGAAAGGCTCATGGCCGCAGCTCCGAACATGGGATTGAGCTTCCAACCCGTGATGGGTATCCACATACCCGCCGCAAGGGGTATGCCTATGACATTGTAAAAGAATGCCCAGAACAGGTTTTCATATATATTCTTTAAGGTCTGCCTGGAGAGCCTTATGGCTGCAGCAACGTCTGAGAGCCTGCTCTTCATGACTACCACGTCTGCAGCGTCTATGGCAACGTCGGTGCCTGCTCCTATGGCTATGCCTATATCTGCTCTTGTCAGGGCTGGGGCATCGTTGATTCCGTCTCCTACCATTATGACCTTGCCAAGCTCTTTGAGCTTTCTTACTATCTCTTCCTTGCCGTCGGGGAGAAGGCCTGCGCACACCGAGTCGACTCCGGCTTCCTTTGCTATCTCCTTTGCGGTCTTCTCGTTATCACCTGTGAGCATGACGGTCCTTATGCCCATGCCACGGAGCTCTTCTATGGCTGCCCTGCTGTCTTCCTTTATGGTGTCGGCAACAGCTATGATGCCGAGGACCCTTCCGCCCTCTGCAAAGACAAGGGGAGTCTTGCCAGCGTTTGCATAATTGTCGGCAGCCTTTGAAAGCTCTGCGGAAAGACCTATGGTCTTGTCCATATATGAGGCGCTGCCGCCTAAGATCTCGGCTCCGTTCAGGACTGCCTTCACTCCGCTTCCCGTAAGGGAGGTAAAGCTTTCCGTTTCAGGAAGTACCAGCTTCCTGTTTTCTGCTTCCTCGTTTACGGCCTTTGCCAGGGGATGCTCGCTCTTCTTTTCAAGAGCGGCAGCCTTAAGGAGGAGCTCTTCTTCACTTACGCCATCTGCCGGGAGTATGTCCGTGACCTTGGGCTGGCCTTCCGTTATGGTTCCTGTCTTGTCGAGTACTACGATCTGGGCTTTTCCAGTTTCTTCAAGAGACACGGCAGTCTTGAAGAGTATGCCGGACTTTGCCCCCATGCCGCTTCCGACCATTATGGCGACCGGTGTCGCAAGGCCAAGAGCGCAGGGGCAGCTTATGACGAGAACAGAGATACCTCTTGCAAGGGCGAAGCCGAGCTTTTCGGCTCCCACGCCTATACTCTTGCCGAATATGAGCCAGATCGCTATGGTCAAAGCTGCTATGCCTATGACTACCGGAACGAATACTCCGGAGACCTTGTCCGCTATTTTGGCTATGGGAGCCTTGGTTGCTGAGGCGTCCGAAACCATCTGTATGATCTGGGAAAGAGTCGTGTCCCTCCCGACCTTGGTCGCTCTGCAGCGAAGGTAACCGGACTGGTTGACAGTACCTGCTGAAACGCTGCTTCCTTCCGCTTTATCTACGGGAAGGCTCTCTCCTGTGAGGGCCGCTTCGTTGACTGCCGATGTGCCTTCCGTGACCACTCCGTCCACGGGGATATTCTCTCCCGGTCGGACTGCGAATATATCGCCGACCTGCACGTCGTCGATGGGAACTGTGACTTCTTTTCCGTCCCTTACGAGGACTGCCGTGCTCGGAGCAAGTTTCATTAGGCTCTTAAGGGCGTCCGTGGTCCTTCCTTTGGACTTTGCCTCCAGCATCTTGCCCACGGTTATGAGGGTGACTATCATTGCAGCGGATTCGAAATAGAATTCGTGCATGTAGGTCATGACCGCTTCATGGTCTCCTCTTTGCACTGCGCCTGTCATGGCGAAGAGGGCATATACGCTCCAGACAAAGGATGCCATGGATCCCATTGCCACCAGGGTGTCCATATTGGGAGATCCGTGAAGGACTGCCTTGAAACCCGATATGAAGAAGCGCTGGTTTATGACCATGACTATGACTGCAAGAAGCAGCTGCACAAGACCCATGGCCACGTGGTTTCCTTCAAGGAATCCCGGAAGAGGCCATCCCCACATCATATGTCCCATGGACACGTACATGAGTACGATAAGGAAACCAACCGATGCTATGAGCCTTTTCTTGAGAAGGGGCGTTTCCTTGTCTCTTAAAGCCTCCTCTTCCGCTTCATAACCCGTATGGCTCTGGCCCTCGGAGCTCTTTCTTGCCGTTTCTTTTTTAGATGCGCCGTAGCCTGCATCTTCCACTGCTTTTATGATATCAGCGGCACTTGCCGTACCTTCCACACCCATGGAGTTGGTGAGAAGGCTGACTGCCACCGACGTGACTCCCGGGACCTTTGCTACGGCCTTTTCGACTCTGGACTGGCAAGCCGCGCAGGTCATGCCTGTTACGTTGTACTGTTCCAATTTGTGATCTCCTATTTCATGAGCTTTTGCAGCATGTCGAGCATCTCTTCGACTATCTCGTCGTTGCCTGCCTTTATATTTGCTGTTACGCAGTTCCTTATGTGGTTGGTCAGGACTTCCTTGTTGAAAGAGTTCATAGCCGAGGTGATGGCAGATGACTGAGTCAGCACGTCTATGCAGTACTTGTCATCACCGATCATCTTCTCAAGCCCTCTTATCTGGCCCTCTATCCTTGCCAGCCTGTTCAAAAGCTTCTTCTTGGCGTCTCCGTCCTGTCCGTATTTCTTTTCGCTTTCGCATATATCCACGTGTGCGCATTTTGCGCACTTGGCGTTGACGACCTTTTCTATCGCCGCCGTGTCATTTCCTTTTGAAGCCATAGGATATTCCTCCACTACATATATACCCCTTGAGGGTATTTTACTACTGTGAAGATAATATACCCCCTCGGGGTATTTGTCAAGCCTTGAGATATACAAAAAAGGGCAATCTCAAAAAAACGTCCTTTCGAAAAAGAAAACCCTGCGCATTTTGCGCAGGGCAGTGTGTTTTGTATTATGCTTTCAAATATATGTGCGTTTCGTTTTCCGCTTCAAAGAAGCCCGTATGTATGCCGAAGACCTCCTCGAGCTTTGATGAACGAAGCACCTCAGAGGCGCTTCCGGAAAGGACATCCTTTCCGTCTTTCATCAGTATCACGTGGTCTGCGTAGTGCAGCACCGCTTCCATATCGTGAAGTATCATTATGATGGTCTTTCCCATCTCAGAAAGCTTCTTTGCGTGATCCATCATCTCGAACTGGTTCTTTACGTCCAGGAAGGTAGTGGGCTCATCCATTATGATGACCTCCGTGTCCTGGGCGAGAGCCATGGCCATATATGCCTTTTGCCTCTGGCCTCCCGAGAGATTCTCAAGCTTTCTGTCGGCAAACTCCTCTAGCCCCGCCATTTTTATGGCATTCCTCACTATCTCGTGATCTTCTTTTCTGTAGCGCCTCGGATAGGTAAGGTAGGGATACCTTCCGTGCATGACCATGTTGTATACCGTTATATCGGGCACGTTCCTGCTCTGGGAAACGTAAGCTATCTTTTTTGCCAGTTCCTTTTGAGGTATGTCTTCAAGAGGAGTTCCGCCTATGACTATCTCTCCCGTATACTCGGGAACGAGCCTCATGATGGATTTTACAGTGGTGCTCTTGCCGCAGCCGTTTGGTCCTATGAGGACTGAGATCTTCCCTTCCGGGAAGTTTGCATCCACTCCGTGGAGCACTGCCTCGCCGTCGTAAGAGGTGCTTAAGTTTCTTATCTTAATCAATTTGCGCCTCCTTTCCTGTTACGAAGGAGCCAGATGAAGAAGGGTCCTCCGAGGAAGCTCATGAGTATGCCCGTGGGCAGCTCGTAAGGAGCAAATATCATCCTTGCCAGAAGGTCACATATGCACACGAAGCCTGCGCCAAGGAGGGCTGCAAAGGGAAGGAGCCTTCCGCTCTCGCTTCCCGCTATGCGCCTTGCTATATGGGGGACTATGAGTCCCACGAAGCCCAAGATCCCTGCAAAGCTCACGCATGCTCCCGCAAGGAGAGCCGCAAGGGTCAGCATGAGATTTCTTACGAGATTCACCTTCATTCCGAGGGACTTTGCCGTGTCGTCTCCCAAAGAGAGGACGTCAAGTTCGTTTGTGAGGGTGCAGGCAAGTATCACTCCGGCTATAATGATGATGGCCGCAGGAAGGAGCCTGGCCTGGTTGACAGCCGAAAATCCTCCCACGCGGAAGTCTCTGCTGGAAAGGGCAGCGTCCGGAACGAAGGTTATGACAGTCTCAGTCATTGCATTGAGGCATGCAGTCACTGCTACGCCCCCGAGTACCACCGTGGTCTTCGATGCGTGGCTCTTTCTTGCCACGGATACGACGAGGAAGGTGGCAAGGACGGCGCCTGCAAAGGCAGAACCCGCCACAGCCCAGGATGTGAATATCCCAAGGCCGCAGCAAAGGGCTACGGCAAAACCGGCTCCTGCGTTGACTCCTATGATGCCCGGCGACGCCAATGAGTTTGAGAGGACCTTCTGTATGATGGTTCCCGACGCCCCTGCTGCTGCAGATTGTGCATCTGAACGATACCGCCTACGCATACCTGCGGGGC
>CAZTHD010000050.1:4499-7859 GCA_964613315.1 uncultured Oscillospiraceae bacterium
GCAAGAAGGCAGGCGCCTGTCCTTGGGAGCCTTACGAACCAGAATATCCTCTGGGCCGCCGACGGTCCGGGTCCTGATACAAGGGCCGTCCATAGCTTTGAAAGGGACATGCCCGAAGCTCCGAGGCAGATGCCAAGGACCGCCGAAACAAGAGCAAACACCGCCCCTGCAAGGAACAATGCTGCTTTGCCCGGAGCTCCTTTCTTTTTTCCTTTTTGCTTCACTTCTTTTTCAGTATTTTCTTTAGTCACTGATACATCCTTTTATTCATCGCCTTTTGGCGATATATATTTATTACTCTCCATAGATGAGCTTTTCCAGTTTCTCGTAAGCTTCTCCCCAGAGGGCGTTGGGCTTGAGGTGATAGAGCCTCTTTTCCATCATATGGACTCTTCCTTCCTTTACAGCCGTAAGGCCTGCCCATGCGGGGTTGCCGGTGAGGGCGTCTTCAAGGGCTTTCATGGCTCCTTCGGAGTCGCTTCCCTGCTGGGTGATGAAGATCATGTCCGGGTCTTCCTCTATGATCTTTTCTATGCTTAAGTCCTCAAGAAGTCCGCTTCCGTCTGCTATGTTTATGCAGCCTAAGTCTCTTAGCATGAGCCCGAGGACCGTGTCGTCTGAACCCTTTGCCTTGACAGTGGATGCCGCGGCTCTTACGAAGAGTACCTTGGGAGCCGTGCCTGCCTTAACTTTGTTTTCAGCTTCTTTGATGGCTCCGTCTACCTGTGCCTTGATGGCAGTTCCGTTTGCCTCGTAAAGATCCGCTCTTCCCGTGATGTCGGTGCAGACCTTGAGCATACGAAGATAATCGTCAAAGCTGTTGACGTTGAAGTAGAGCACCTTCACTCCTGCGCTTTCGAGGGTATCCTTTATGTCTACCTGCTTCTTGGTATTGGCGCTGGCAAGTACCAGGTCAACCTCGGCTCCGAAGAGCTGCTCTAAGTTGATGGCGTTGTATTTGCCAAGATCTACTGCATCTGCTCCAAGGTCAAGTCCGAAGTCTTCCCATGCGTCGTGGACTGCTGCTTTGAGTGTCCCTCCTGCGAGGACCCAGGTGTCTGCAAAGCTTCCCATGATGGCTGCCACGTTCTTGGGTTCCTGATCTATGGTGACTTCTCTTCCGAGATCATCAGTCACTGTCACGGGAGTCCATTCTCCCTGCTTTCCGTCTTCTTCTTTTTTAGCTCCGCAGCCTGCAAGCATGGCTATGCAAAGAAGCAAAGCGATGAGTCTAATACTTTTTCTTTTCATTTCTTTTTTCTCTTTTCTTTTACTATATATTTCTACTATGCCGCCGCATAGGGCAGCAATATAAACTGAATTATCCTTTGAGGTCTTTTAGGATCTCTTCCGCTTCGGCCTCCGAAAGGATGTGTCCGTCTTCAAGCATCTTTGCAAGGCAGAGGTGGAAAAACTCTTTCCTCTTTGCCTGAGTGTCTATGTTTTCTTTTGCAAGGATGCGAAGCTCCGCCATGCGGTCTAGGATGAGCTCCATGTTCTCGGGGACGCATCCTGCAAGCTCGTCTCTTAGCCATGCGCTGGCAGGGGGGCTTGCGCCAAGGCTCGACACTGCCACAGTAGTCCGGCCTTTTCTGAATATGGCAGGAAATATGGCTGTGCAGGCGTCTCCGTGTCCCGAGCATATATACGGGATATGGTGCTCTTTGCAGGCCTTTGAAAGCAGCTCTTCTGCTTCCTTGCTGCCGCTGGCGTCGACGACTAAAATCTTGTCCACTGCATCCTCCGCCGTGACGGGGCGGCGCTCTATCTTAAGGGGCAGAGCCTCGAGCTCTTTGCAGACCTCAGGCGCTACGACTATCACTTCGGCTCCTTCCTTTAAGAGGACCTCTGCTTTGTGAAGGGCTATGGCTCCGCCGCCCACTATGAGGCAGGGCTCGTTTTCAAGTTGCACCAGTACTGGAAAAAATGACATAACTTCTCCTTCTTAAGCTCTGCGCTTTTTCTTTACGAAATAGTTGAGGACTCCTCCGCCCACTATGATGGCTGCGGCGAGCACGAGTACCATCTTTGCAGCCTCCTGGGGTATGGCTCCCTTTTCTCCCACGGTATCCGAGTAGAAGGTAAGAGCGTACTCTATCTCAAGGCTGTCGCCCATGGAGGTGGTGTCTGCCACCACGGACATGGGATCGTCCATTATGGTTATGGGTATCTCGAACTGGGAGTTGCCTCCGTCGGTTATGATGTTCTTGTACATGGTGTCGTCTATGACCATGTAGTCGTAGTAGGGGCTGCTCCATATGAGCCTTGCATAAGCTTTTCCGTCTTTGACTATCAAAAGGGTCGGAGAGCTTACGGATGCCCTGCCGCTTCCTCCTATGAGGTTTACGTCTATGGAATATTCTCCGTCGGGAATATCTATGGATACAGCCTGGGGCTCACTGCCGTCGCCCGGCTTTTTGTATTTGTCGTCATCAAGCCATTCTTCTGCGCCTTCTACTTCGAGGGCGCTTATGGCCTTTTCTATGAGTTCGTAGTCGGGGAGCTTTATGAGGAGGGCTTCTTCCGGAAGGCTCGAAGCATCGAAGACGAGCTTTCTGTCGTACCATTTCTCTCTTGCCTTACTGAAGGCGGCGCAGTCTGTCTCCTTGTCGAGGGCCTCTATCTTGAAGGTAAAGGTGGTCCTTCCGTCGCTTATCTTGGGGGATATCCAGTCGGACCTGTCTGCAGCCGCAGCTTCCGGCTTCGTGCCGGGATATACGTAGAGGTAGCTGGTGCTCCCTATGGTTATGCTTGCTGTTATCTCTCCGTTTTCGACGGTGATGGACCCCTTTCTCACTTTAAAGAAAGGAGAATTGGAATCTACCGATATGTCGTAGGTGCCGTCCTTTATGTCCTTTCCGTAGATGGGGATCATCCCGTATCTTCCTATCTTTTTTGTCCTTATCTCTTTTTGGGCCTTAAGTATCCTCTCTGCAGCATCGTTTGTCTCAGTGCCATCCGCGCTCTCGGCAAAGGCAAAGGAAGCAAAAGAAAAGATGAGGGCTGCAAGGAGCATCATGGATATCATCGCTTTAAGGATCCTGCGGATCTTGTCTTTTTTGTTCATATCTCCGCCTCCTTAAAGATTCTTCTTTTTGTAGATGAACACGACAGCAATAGTGCCGAATATGGCAAGATATGCCGCGAGGACTATGAAACCGAAAATACCCGCCGGCTCTCCGTTTGCTATGCTCCTTATCATGGCGCAGCTCTGGGAAAGGGGCAGAAGGGATACTGCCTGTCTGAAACCCGAGGGCATCTGCTCCGTCGAGAAGAAGGTGTTACAAAGGAAGGACATGGGAGTGATTATATATGACGTGAACTTGGGTGGATCCGCATAGCTCTTGGCCATGAAGGAAA
>CAZTHD010000051.1:0-7780 GCA_964613315.1 uncultured Oscillospiraceae bacterium
TCCTTCAGGAGAGCAAGACGGGTTACAGCAAGCATTTTGCCGCTGCCGAAGTCCTTCTATTAAGGACTATGGGCATACCCGCAAGATACACCTACGGATATAACTTCGAACTAAGCCCCGGCGAGACCATGGTCATAAGCGAAGGAGACGCCTACGCCTACTGCGAAGTATTCATAGACGGTACCTGGCAGATAGTGACGGAGATGAAAAAACCGGCTGAAGATCACCACGAAAGTGAATCGGAAAATCAGCAGGGTCAGACCCCTTCAGTACCCTTGCCGGTACCCGGAAACGATGAAGGTGAAGAAGCGCAACAGGCAAGAGACCTCATATGGACGAAACTTTTGGTGCCGCTGTCTTTGCTTCTGCTCATCCTGCCCATTTGGCTCCTCGGAAGAAAAGTCCTGAAAAAGCATGGCCAGACAGTTCTCCAGCGGGTGAATAACAGCTACAAAGCCCTGAACAAGTTCTATTTCGTAAGGAAAGACATAATGGCGTGCATGCTCAAGGTCCGCTATTCAAAGGAAGGCGCGCAGGAAGGCGACGCAAAGCTTCTTGAAAGAGAAGCGCAGACCGCGAAGGCCCAGTTCAGATACAGAAAAAAATATTGGACACTTCTCAGGTTTTCATTGTATTTACGCAGACAAAAAACCAAAGCTTTATTGTATAATCTGTTCGGAAAGAAGAACTAAAAGCGCAGCAGCTGCGCAGGGAGGAATACATGCTTTACAACAAGACCAAGATCATCTGCACCATGGGACCGTCAACAGATTCCGAAGAGGTGCTGAGAGGGCTCATCGAAAACGGGATGGACGTTGCGAGACTCAACTTTTCACACGGCACCCACGAGAGCCAGCAGAAGACCATAGACATGGTCAAGAAAGTAAGAGAGGAAATGGGCGTGCCCATAGCCATAATGCTGGATACCAAAGGCCCGGAATACAGGATAAGGACCTTTGAGAACGGATCCGTGGTCGTCCCCGACGGCGCCCACTTTACTTTCTGGTGCGATGAAAGAACGGGAAGCGAAAAAGGCGTCAGCGTGTCCTATCCGAATCTATGCAAAGAACTTGAAGTGGGCGATACCATACTCGTAAACGACGGCCTTGTGAACTTCAGGGTCGATTCCATTGATGGTGTCTGCATAAACTGCACTGCGGTCATAGGAGGCAAGATCTCAGACAGAAAATCCATGAGCTTCCCCGGCAAGGTCTTAAAGCAGGAGTATCTGAGTCAGCAGGATAAGGACGACCTTCTGTTCGGCATCAAAAACGACGTTGATTTCGTGGCCTGCTCCTTCGTTTCGAACAGCCAGAACATCATAGATCTTCGGAACTTCCTTAAAGAGAACGGAGGCGGTGATATACAGCTCATTGCAAAGATAGAGAACCGCTCAGGTGTGGATAACGCCGAAGACATATTAGATCACTGCGAAGGCCTCATGGTAGCAAGGGGTGACCTCGGTGTCGAGATCCCCTATACGGAGCTTCCCGCCATACAGAAAAGACTCATAAATCTCTGCCAGAAGAAGGGCGCAGTCAGCGTCACGGCAACAGAGATGCTCGAGTCAATGATAGAAAAGCCCCGTCCCACGAGGGCTGAGATATCTGACGTTGCCAATGCCGTATTCGACGGGTCTTCCTGCATCATGCTCTCGGGAGAGACTGCAGCCGGTAAGTATCCCGTTCAGGCGGTGCAGGCTATGGCGCTCATAGCGATAGATGCTGAAAGACACATCGATTACGAAAGACGCTTTTCTACGGCTGAATTCGATATAGCAGATCTTACGGATGCTCTTTCGCATTCAGCAGGTCAGCTCGCCATAGATACGAAGGCCGTGTGCATAGTATCGAGCACCATGAGCGGAGATACAGCCCGTATGGTCTCGAGGAACCGCTGCCCCATGCCCATAATAGGCATGACCTGCAGGGAAAAGACCTACAGGCAGCTCAATATGTACTGGAACGTGATACCCCTTCTCGTAAGGCAGTTCCACGACCTTGAAGATCTCATTTTAAGAGCCAGAGGCATAGTGGCTGAGGAAGGCTTCGCAAAGAGCGGAGACGTGGTCGTTCTTACAGGCGGCATCACCAATACTTCCGGCGGCACAAAGCTCATCCACGCAGATATCATTCCCTGATATGAAGAGACAAGACGAAGGCCTGGCATTCATGCTCAGGTATGACAATATAGCAAGATTTGAAGACGGAGAAGTCCTGATACTCGACCGCCGCATATATCCTGCAAAGAAGGAATTTGTCCGCTGCAGGACTCATCTGGAAGTGGCGCAGGCTCTCACAGACATGGTGACCCAGTCCGCAGGTCCCTATACGGCAGGCCCCATGGGCATGGCTCTTGCCGCCTGGGAGATAAGGGACAAGGGAGAAGCCGAGCAGAAGGCATTTCTTACGGAAGCGGCATATACCATCTCCAACGCAAGGCCCACCACTTCGAAGAGGATGAGCCTCCTTTGCGGGGAATGCCTCGAGGCTGCTTTCAAAGCCATGGAAGAGGGGCAAAAGCCCTGGGAAGCCATAGTGGAGAAAACCTACGAGCTCAACGACGAGCGCTATGCGCAGATAGGAAAGATAGCAAAGTATCTCGTCGATAAGTTCCCAAACGGCGGACATATAATGACGTACTGCTTCGCAGAGACCATAGTGGGTATGATGCTTAAAAGATGCAGGGAGATGGGCAAGGAGATAAAGCTCTTCTGCCCGGAGACAAGGCCTTACTTCCAGGGAGCGAGGCTCACGGCCAGCGTGTGCTCTGATATGGGCTTTGACGTCACGGTCATAAGCGACGGTATGCCCGCTTTTGTCATGAAGAACGAAGGCATAGACGTATTCACGACGGCTGCCGACGCCATATGCTGCGACGGCTACGTTGTGAACAAGGTAGGCACCTGCAACACGGCGATAGTCGCAAAGCACTTCGGAGTCCCTTATTACGTAACGGGCGCTCCCGACGGAGGTCATCCCACCGTAGATACCATAAAGATAGAGATGAGGGACGGAGATTTCACTCTCCAGGCCATGGGCGTAAGGACTGCCCAGGAAGGAGTAAGGGGATACTATCCTGCCTTCGATATAACGCCTCCTGAATTCGTGACTGGAGTGGTGACTGATCAGGGCATTTATTCGCCCTATGAACTGAATAGGTATTTTGAGCACACTGACGGAAAGATAAGGGTGGTGGTCTGATGAACAAAAAGAAAAGAGAAGAGCTTCTTAAGGAAGCCATAGAGGCAAGGAAGAACGCCTACGTGCCCTATTCCCACTTCCAGGTGGGAGCGGCGCTCCTTGCAAAGAACGGAAACGTTTACCGCGGATGCAACATAGAGAATGCCGCTTTCGGTTCTACCATGTGTGCCGAGAGGACGGCATTCTTCAAAGCCGTTTCGGAAGGCGTCAGGGAGTTCGAGGCTATAGCCATAGTCGGAGGTCCGGAAGGAAAAGATCTGATCCCCGTGTGCGACCCCTGCGGAAACTGCAGGCAGGTCATGGCTGAGTTCTGCAAGGGTGATTTTGAGATCATCTTCGGCTCCGGCAAAAAAGATATCAGCGTATATACCCTCGACCAGCTGCTTCCTTTAAGATTCGATTACAATGAGGCGATGAAATAGGGGATAAGATTCGGTAAATGGATAGAAAGGCGCCGGAGTTCCGGTGAATGACGATATGGATACAAAAGAAATATTAAAGCGCTGCGACCACACGCTTCTTGGCGTAGACAGCACCTGGGAGCAGATCAAAGGGATCTGCGACGACGGAATGAAATACGGAACGGCTTCCGTATGTATACCGCCCTCCTTCGTAAAGAGGGCAAAGGAATACGTGGGAGACAAACTCAAGATATGCACCGTTATAGGCTTCCCCAACGGCTACAATACGACAGCTGTAAAGGAGTTCGAAACAAAGGATGCCCTTGAGTGCGGAGCCGATGAGATAGACATGGTCATCAACGTGGGAGCCCTCAAGGAAGGGAATTACGATTTCGTAAGAGATGAGATCAAAGCCCTCAAGACCGTGTGCGGAGATCATATACTCAAAGTCATCATCGAGGCTTGCCTTCTTACTGAGGAAGAAAAGATAAAGATGTGCGAGCTGGTCACCGAAGCGGGAGCCGACTACATCAAAACTTCCACAGGCTTTTCCACAGGCGGCGCCACAAGGGAAGATGTGGCCTTAATGAAGGCTCACGTCGGTGAAGCCGTAAAAGTAAAGGCTGCAGGAGGCATCAAGGACCTTAAAGATGCCGAGGACTTCATAACTTTGGGAGCCGACAGGCTTGGCACCAGCAGAGTGGTAAAGGCCGTAAAGGCAGAAGCCGCCAAAGATGGAGAATACTGATCGGAGAATAAAGATGAGCAAAAGAGTTTTCGTCATAGTTCTCGACAGCTACGGCATAGGGGAGCTGCCGGACGCATATAAATGGGGAGACGAGGGGAGCAATACTTTGGGAGCAATCAGGGTTCTTCCGGAGTTCGACTGCCCGAATCTTAAGTCTCTCGGACTCTTCAACATAGAGGGAGTGGGTGGAGGTGTAGAGCATCCCCAAGGCTCCTTCGCGAGAATGGCCGAGATTTCGGCGGGCAAAGATACGACTACAGGCCACTGGGAGATGGCAGGCCTCATATCGAGGCAGCCTTTCCCCACTTATCCCGAAGGTTTCCCCGAGGACGTGGTAAAAAAGCTCGAGGATGCCTGGGGCAGAGGGACTCTTTGCAACAAACCCTATTCGGGGACCGAAGTCATCAAAGACTACGGCAAGGAGCATGTGGAGACCGGAAAGCTCATAATCTACACCTCGGCTGATTCCGTCCTTCAGATAGCAGCCCACGAAGACGTGGTGCCCATAGACGAGCTCTATCACTACTGTGAGCAGGCAAGGGAGATCCTGAAGGGAGAACACGGCGTAGGAAGGGTCATAGCAAGGCCCTTCGACGGTGAGTGGCCCTACAAACGCACCGTAAGGCGCCACGACTTTTCGCTTGAGCCTTCAAGGACCATGCTGGACGTGCTCAAAGAAAAGGGGCTCGAGGTCATATCTGTCGGAAAGATCTACGACATATTCGCAGGCAAAGGCCTTACTGAGAGCAACAGGACGACGAGCAATGCCGACGGCATGGATAAGACCATGATAATAGCGGAGCGCGATTTTGAAGGTCTTTGTTTTGTCAATCTCGTGGAGTTCGACATGACCTACGGCCACAGGAACGACGCCCCCGGCTACGCCAGGGCATCGACCGAGTTCGACATGCAGCTCGGACTTCTCCTTCCCATGCTGAGAGACGACGACCTTCTCTTCATAACGGCCGATCACGGCTGCGATCCTTCGACGCCTTCTACTGACCACAGCAGGGAATACGTTCCCATGCTTGCCTGGGGAAGGAAGGTCAAGGCGGGAGTGGATCTCGGGACCCTTTCCACCTTTGCTGATCTGTCCGCCACCATACTTGACTATTTCGGAGAAGCTCCCGTGTGCGAAGAGTCGAAGAGTTTTCTCGGAAGGATCATGGAATAAGAAAATATTGAATCTAAAGAATAAATAATATCTGAAATACAAAAGCCGGCTTCAGTTTAGGAGCCGGCTTTGATATCTAATGCTGTTCGCTTTCCACCAGGTTGTTTACCCAGACTTTCCTGGAGACGAGGATTAGCCCTATTACGAGCTTTAAAAGCCCTGATGCTACCACTGCCGCATACATCATCACTATATTGAAGTCCGTATAGTGGAGAAGCATCCAGGCAAGGGGTATGCATATCACCCAAGAGAAACAGCTGTCGAAGAGGAAGGTGATGAGGGTCTTTCCTCCGCAGCGGAGGGTGAAGTAGCAGCATATGACCGTGGCGTCTATGGGCATGAACACGGCTGAGATGCGTATGAAGGTGGCTGCCAGTGTCCTGACCTGCTCCGTAGTATTGTAAATATACGTGATCGCATCGGCTGAGAAGAAGGTTATAGCTCCTATGACTATAGTGGCAGCGGTAGTCAGGAATATTATCTTCCTGTCCGTATCGACGGCCTCATCCTTTGAATCTCTTCCAAGGGCATGGCCTACCACTATGGAGAGGGCGTTGCCCATTGCAAGATAGAGGGTCATGAAGAGGTTGATGGCGGCTCCCGATATATTGATCGCCGGCACCACTTCTATGCCCTTTTGAGAGTAGATTTGATTGAGGACCGTCTGCCCTGATGACCAGAGGAATTCATTCAGGAAGAGAGGTGCAGCAGTCATCAGCACCTTGCCCAGCATGGATGCAGATATGTTGTGCCTTCCGAATATGCTCTTTGCAAAGGGGGCTCTTTCCTTGTGAGTGTGAGCCCAGATCATGTTGATGGAGAACTCGGCTATCCTCGAAACATTGGTCGCGGTGGCAGCTCCTATGACGCCCATGGCGGGAAATCCCAGCTTTCCGTATATGAGCACGTAATTGAGGCACAGATTCATCATGACTGCAGTTATTCCTGCAATCATGGGGACCTTGCCTTCACCTGTCTCCCTTAAGGTTCCTGCATATATCTGGCTCAGACCGAAGAATGGAAGTCCAAAGAGCATCCATGATAGATAGGTCTTGGCGTAGCCGAAGACCGTCTGAAGGTCGAGGCCTGCTTCTCCTTCGTGGAGGTAAAGCCATATGAGCTTTTCTCCAAAGAGGGACAAGACGAGTATGCCGGCGCCTATGAACACCGCCATAGATACGAGTTTTATCCTGAAGCTTTTGCAGACACCTTCTTCGTCGCCCTTTCCGTGGAACTGGGCTGTGAAGATGCCTATGCCGGATATCATGCCGAAAAGCCCCAGGTTAACCACGAAGAGGAGCTGGTTCGATATGGCGACTCCGGACATGGGTTCCGTGCCTATCCTTCCCACCATGATGTTGTCAAGAAGGTTCACGAAGGTGGTGATCACGTTCTGGACGAGTATGGGTAGGGCTACTGAAAAGAGGCTTTTATAAAATTGTCTGTCTCCGATGAGTTTGCCTTTTAACATAATGGGTGATTTTATCATTATACGCTGCTTTCAGTCAATGACATCTATAGTTGATCCTGCCAATTTTTGAGCGTCTATGATCGATATATTTGTCGTATCCGACAGCATCAGATGTGCTGTTTTTTATTGTGTATCCATTCGCTTTTTGATATAATATCAAAGGTTACGATATGTAACGATTTTAATCATCTTTTGATCAAAGGAGAGAAACACAAATGAAAAAAGTAGTAGCAGTACTTCTTGTTCTTGCAATGGTATTCTGCTTCGCAGCATGCGGCAAGAAGGAAGAAGGAAAACAGGAAGAGACCTATGAGATCGCTTTCATCACAGATGTCGGCCAGCTCATGGACGGATCTTTCAACCAGGGTACATGGGAAGGCGTTGAGCAGTTCGCAAAAGCCAACGGCAAGACCTACAAGTACTATCAGCCCGCAAACGGTTCCGAAGCAACAGACGACGACCGTTATGCAGCAATGAAGGCAGCTGTAGACAACGGTGCTAAGATCGTTGTATGCGCAGGATTCCTTCAGGATGCAGCTCTCGAGAAGATCGCTGCAGAAGCAACAGAAGTAGCATTCGTATTCATCGACGGTTGGCCCACAGGACTTCCCAACATTGCAGGCATTTCCTTCAAGGAAGAGCAGTGCGGATATCTCGCAGGCTATGCTGTAGTTAAAGAAGGCTACACCAAGCTCGGATTCTCCGGCGGCGGCGGTGGAGACAACGCAGCATGCTGCAGATACGGCTATGGATTCGTCCAGGGCGCAAACGCAGCAGCAGCTG
>CAZTHD010000052.1:0-7780 GCA_964613315.1 uncultured Oscillospiraceae bacterium
GGCTTCAGTCTCCCCATCTGTAAAATGGGATCAGCAGTACCTGTTGATTAATATGGCTGGAATTAATATAATCAAAGAGCATTCCCCGGGTCTGAGGTGGAAGATCCAAGCCAGCTATGGGCAAAGGGATCCACGTAAGCGGTGAAGAAGAAGTAGCCGTGAGCATGGCATAGTTTAGAAGTAAGTCCTCGGGAAATCCCGGTAAAGGCAAGTGTGGGGTCAAAGACCTGGTCAGCCGGAAGTGTATATTAAGTAGGAACGGTCAATTAGATGAAGATCAAGACAAAAAACTTAAGTTATGACGAAGTCATGGCGCTGCCGCGTCCTGAACACAAAAAGCCGTATAGGCCAAGCAAGCTCCTGGCTAAGGTCATGAATATCGCAGGCGCGGGTGACCTCAAACAGGTAGATTTCAGCTACAAAAAAAGGAATATGGAAAGGGCGGGCGAAGGTCCCTGGCTCATACTCATGAACCACTCCAGTTTCTTAGATCTTGAGATAGTATCGAAGATCATGTATCCGAAGACCTACAGCATAATATGCACCTCCGACGGCTTCGTCGGAAAAGAAGGTCTCATGAGGCGGCTTGGCTGTATACCCACCCAGAAGTTCGTAACAGACGTATCCCTTATTGCCGATATATCCCATGCCCTCAAGGTGAACAAGACAAGCGTTCTCATGTACCCCGAGGCGAGCTATTCCTTCGACGGTACGACGACGCCTCTTCCGAGGCACCTTGGAGTCCTTCTCAAAAGGATGAAGGTGCCCGTGGTCATGATCACGACCTACGGATCCTTTGCAAGAGACCCTCTCTACAACAACCTCCAGAAAAGGAACGTAAAGGTCTCAGCCGTCATGGAATGCCTTCTTACTCCCGAGGAGATCAAGGCGAAGACCATAGATGAGCTCGATGAGATCCTTGACAGAGCCTTCGACCTCGACTACTGGAGCTGGCAGGAAGAAAACAACGTCGTCATCGACGAGCCCTTCAGGGCTGACGGCTTAAACCGCATACTCTTCCGCTGTGCCCACTGCAATACTGAAGGTCAGATGGAAGGCAAAGGGATCGTGCTTCGCTGCAAAGCCTGCGGCAAGGAATATGAACTCGACGAGCTGGGAAGGCTCCATGCAAAGGACGGGGAAACTGAATTCCCGCACATACCCGATTGGTATGCATGGGAGAGACAGTGCGTAAAGGATGATATAGAAGTCGGTAGATATTCTCTCGATACGGACGTTGAGATAGGTCTCATGGTGGACTTCAAGGCTATATACATGGTAGGAGAAGGTCATCTCCATCACGACGCAAGCGGTTTCGTCTTAGACGGCTGCGATGGGAAGCTCCATTACGAGCAGGGCCTCAAAGCCTGCTATAGCTGCTATTCCGATTATTACTGGTACGAGATAGGAGACATCATCTGCATAGGCAACAAGGAGTGCCTCTATTACTGCTTCCCCAAAGAGGGAGACGTAGTGGCAAAGACCAGGATAGCCGTGGAAGAGATCTTTAAAAATGCATAAAACAGTAAATATGCATTAAAAACTGAATAAACTTAAAAAATATTTAAAAATATACGCATTATTTTCAAAAAAGTGCTTGACTTATGCATTTTTAGTAGTAATATATGCGTATATTTTTTATGTTTAAATAATTTGCGGTCATATTTATACAGAATATGCATTACTCGCAGATATACAAAGGAGACACGACAATGAAAAAGATCTTATGCGTATTACTTGCAGCGGCAATGATATTTGCCTTCGCAGCCTGCGGAAAACAAAGCGGAGATGATAAAGACGTATTCACTCCAGTATCAGCAGGCAAGTTCACAGTAGCCATATCCCCGGACTTCGCTCCCATGGAGTTCGTAGACATCTCAAAGAGCGGCCAGGACCAGTACGTAGGCTTTGACGTCACCCTCGCTAAATTCCTTGCCGAGGAGCTTGGCCTTGAGCTTGTCATAAAGCCCATGGATTTCGGAGCCTGCCAGGCGGCGGTACAGTCTAAATCGGTAGACTGCGCGATCTCCGGATTCTCAGTAACTGAAGACAGAAAAGCAAACTTCAACCTTTCGGATTTCTACTATGCAGAGGATGAAGAGGATGCCAACGAGACCCAGCAGTCCATCATCGTTACAAAGGACAAGGAAGGTCAGTTCAAAAAGGCAGAAGACTTTGCAGGCCTTAAGATAGGCGCCCAGGCCGCTTCTCTTCAGCTCAACCTGGTAACGTCCCAGCTTCCCTCAGACGTTGAAGTAAAGCAGTACACGGATCTTGGCACAGCTGTCATAGCCCTTGTCGAAGGAAAGATAGACGCCCTTGCTGTGGCCCACGGAAACGGCGAATCAATAATGGTCAACAACGATAAGGTGGCTTTCTCCGGTTTCGATTTCGAAGTAAGCGAAGAAGAGAGCAACAACGTGGTGCTCATAAATAAAGAGAACAATGCTCTTCTCGATCTCATCAATGCAGCCTTGGCCAAGGCCCTTGATGCAGGATACTATCCGAAGTGGTACACAGCTGCTAAAGTCCTCGCAGGTACGGATACGGCACACGATGTTGTATATGATGAAGAAGGAAACGTAGTAGAGATACTTGATAAATAAAGGATCTTTCGAATATATGTATTTTGCCCATTTCAGCAGGCTCCGAGAGCTTCGGAGCCTGCCTCGCTGAGGTAAAGGAGAAAAAGTTTTGAGTTTTGCAAAAGTTTGGATGCTGATGAAGACCTACTGGAAGGTCTTTTTCGTAACAGGCATCAGCTATACGGTAGCCCTTGCTGCCATCACAGTTTTTTTCGGAGCCATCATAGGCCTCATCATATGCGTATGCAGGATGTCCAAGGTGAAGGTTTTGAGCGGCATATTCGCAGCCATAGTGGACGTCATAAGGGGCACGCCCATGCTGCTCCAGGTATACGTGGGATATTTCCTCGTTCCAAAGCTCCTGCCCTTTGAAGTCTCGGAGTTCATGGCTGTTTCCGTGGCTTTTGCCATCAACAGCGGCTGCTATCTTTCAGAGGCCTTCAGGTCCGGCATACAGGCTGTTGACATAGGGCAGATGGACGCTGCAAGGAGCCTCGGCCTTACCTACGGCCAGTCCATGAAGACAGTCATACTGCCTCAGGCTTTAAAGAACATACTGCCGGCTCTTGGCAACGAATTCATAACCATCATAAAGGATACGTCCCTCGCATCCACCTTCTTCATCGGTGACGTCATGACCTCCTATGCTGTGGTCAGGGGACTTACTTACCTTACTTTTGAATGTCTTTTCATAGTAGCCATTATCTACTACGTTCTGACAAAGATACTCACGTTCTTCCTCAGCAAGTTCGAAAGGAGGCTCAAGGAAAGTGATTAAGACTGTAGATCTGAAAAAAAGCTTTGATACTCCCGCCGGAAAGCTGGAGGTACTTAAAGGCGTTAACGAACATATACTCAAGGGTGAAGTGGTCAGCATCATAGGACCCTCCGGCGGCGGCAAGTCCACATTCCTCCGCTGCCTCAACATGCTGGAGACCCCCGACAGCGGACATATATATTTCGAGGGCGTGGATATAACGGACGAAAAGGTAGATATAAACGTGCACAGGCAGAAGATGGGCATGGTCTTCCAGCATTTCAACGTGTTTCCGAATATGACCGTGGGAGAGAACATAACTCTGGCCCCTGTGCTCACGAAAAAGAAGACTCAGGAAGAAGCGGACAAGGCTGCGAAGGAGCTCCTGGAAAGGGTCGGCCTCATTGACAAGATAAACGATCATCCTTCGAGGCTTTCGGGAGGCCAGAAGCAAAGGCTCGCCATAGTAAGAGCCCTTGCCATGGAGCCGGACGTGATGCTCTTCGACGAGCCCACCTCGGCTCTCGATCCGGAGATGGTAGGGGAAGTCCTCGACGTCATTAAAGAGCTGGTCAAAAGCGGCATGACTTCTGTAATAGTCACCCATGAGATGGGTTTTGCAAAGGAAGTCTCCGACAGGGTGTTCTTCATGGACGGCGGCATAATAGTCGAAGAAGGAGCGCCGGAGCAGGTCTTCTCGGATCCTCAGAACCCCAGGACAAAGGAGTTCTTAAGCAAAGTACTTTACTGATACACCGATACTGACACTGTAATGATGCGGTAGGTATTTATCCGAATCGGCCGTTACGAGGAGCAGATTTTTCCGGCGAGCAGGCGGCTAAGAATTTGATGATGCGAAGGGTCGCATTCCGACCAAGCATCTTCAAATTCTCCGCAGGCAAGCCGTTTGAAAAATCGAAGCGACGAAGTGTTGGGCCGTGAGGGTAAATATCATCGCATCATTGTTTTAGAGGTAATATGCAATGAATGAAAACAAAGAAATCGCGATAAGTTACGTTGACAGCATTTCGGATAAAATAACTGAAATATCTCATAAGATCTGGGAATACGCTGAGCTCTCCTTAAAGGAATTCAAGAGCGCAGAGCTTTATGTTAAGGTCTGCAAAGAGATGGGTTTTGAAATTAAGCAGGGCATATCAGGCGTGGAGACTGCCTTTACGGCATCTTACGGCAGCGGAAAGCCCGTCATCGGTATACTTGCAGAGTATGACGCACTTTCCGGCCTTTCCCAGAAGGGCTACTGTCCTGAAAAAGAGCCCCTTGTTCCCGGTGCTTCCGGCCACGGATGCGGGCATAACATGCTTGGAGCCGGCTCTTTCGGCGCCGCCTGCGCCGTAAAGGACTATCTTGAAAAAAGCGGCAAAGAAGGCACCGTAATTCTTTTCGGCTGCCCGGGCGAAGAAGGGGGAGCAGCTAAAGCCTTCATGGCAAGAGACGGCGTATGGAAGGGCCTTGACTGCGCGCTTACCTGGCATCCGGGAGATACCAACGAAGTAAGCACAGGGACCTGCAACTCCTGCATACAGGTGCTTTACAAATACAAAGGCGTTGCAGCCCACGCTGCCGGCAATCCCGAGATGGGAAGATCTGCCCTCGATGCTGTGGAGCTTATGAACATAGGGGTGCAGTTCTTAAGGGAGCACATGCCTTCAGACTGCCGCATACACTATGCCATAGTTGACGGAGGCGGAGTGTCCCCCAACGTAGTGCAGTCGGAAGCCTCAGTCCTGTATATGGTAAGGAGCGTAGACGTCGCCGATTCCATAGCCCTTCAGGCGAGAGTCGACAAGATCGCAGAAGGCGCTGCCATGATGACAGAGACCACCTTTGAAAGGCAGTTCATCGACGGTACTGCAAATACTGTTCCTAATACGGTCCTTGAAAAACTCATGCACGATAATTTGGAGTATGTTCCTCTTCCCGAGTATACGGATGAGGAGCTTGACTTCGTTTCTAAGGTATATGATACTTACGATAAGAGTGGAAAACTTCCAGGAGCAGGATCGCAATACGACAAGGATATAGCGGAGAAAGTAAAAGAAAAGATCAAGAGCTGTCACAAAGGCCTTTATGATTTTGTCATGCCTTTCTATACGGGAGACGAATTCCACCCCGGTTCCACCGACGTAGGTGACGTGAGCTGGCAGACCCCGGCCGTTCAGCTCTATACGGTCTGCTTTGCTGCGGATGCTCCGGGCCATTCCTGGCAGAACGTATCCTGCGGGGCAAGTCCCATAGGCGACAAGGGCACGGTCCAGGCAGCGAAAGTCCTCGCCTGCGCCGCCATAGATCTCTTCGAAAAACCGGAGATCATAGAAGCAGCAAAAGAGGAGCATCAAAAGAGACTGGAAGGTAAGGAGTACCTATGTCCCATACCCCAGGACGCCGTGCCCGTGGCCATATAGCTGCCATTTGCAAGGAATAGGATATTTTATATTGCCGTAATCCATTTCATCCATTGGGTTACGGTATTTTTGTGCATAAATATCGTACAATTTTTTTCTTCACCTTTCTCACACATTACGAGTGATATAATTAGGGCGCCTTGAATGGAGGTAATAATTCAGATTGGAGTATCTGACATGAAGATCAGTTTAAAAAAAGCACTTGCGTTTGTATGCCTGCTGGCAATGCTTCTTAGCTTTGCCGCATGCGGGAATGGCTCCGGAAATTCAAGGAGCATAAAAGACGATTATCCCGGGGCCCAGGTCATAACCCTGAACGCATCAGGAGCAAAGATAGACGGTGTACAGGTAAAAGAGTACGACTATACATGGCACGTCGACCCTTCGGTTGCGCACGACGAGGTAAAGAACGCGCCGGCCGAGTATTACACGGGAACTAAGCCTGAGACTGATGCGGCGGTATATATAGACCACGAACTTTACTATTTCCCCAAGCTTGATGAGAGCGGATTCAAGCTCGTAAATTACGACGGGGAAAGGGAATACGCCTACTATTACACGGACGGAGTAAACAATGAGTATATATTCGCGACGCTTCCGGCTCTTGGAAACGGCATCCCAACGTATATGATGAGCGATCCCGGAGAGGCTGAGAACAACTCAGTCCTTCATATCACCAAAGCCGGGACCTATATTCTTGAAGGCAAATGGCAGGGACAGATATGGGTGGATCTTGGAGACAAGGACGATACCTTTGCAGATGAAAGCGCAAAGGTGACTTTGGTTCTAAACGGGGCGGATATCAACTGCAGCGTTGCTCCCGGAATAGTCTTCTACAGCGTATACGAATGCGATAATAGCTGGGAGGAGAGGTTAAACTCATTTGCAGATATAGATATCTCTGGAGCAGGCGCAAAGATAGTCGTGGCCGACGGAACTGAAAACAGCATAAGCGGTAAGAATGTCTTCAGGATGCTCAAGACCAAATACAAGGACGAAAACGACACGTCGCCTGTCAAGGTACAGAAAAAACAGAGGAAGACCGACGGAGCCCTTTACTCTTACGTATCCATGATCATAGAGGGTGAAGAAGAGGGAACGGGAACTCTTTCCGTGATGAGCAGCTTCGAAGGAATAGACAGCGAACTCCATATGGCATTAAACGGAGGAAAGATAACGGTCAATTCCCAGGACGACGGAATGAACGTCAATGAAGACTACGTATCCTGCATATATTTTAACGGAGGCGAGGTGACTATAAACGCAGCTCTCGGAGCCGAAGGCGACGGAGTCGATTCCAACGGATTCATCGTAATAAACGGAGGGACGGTATCCGTGAAAAACATCCGCATGCCGGACAGTGCTTTCGATTCTGAAATGGGCGTGCTGTATAGAGGCGGCGAAGTTATAGTGGACGGAGTGACCCTTCAGCTTGAAAAAGGAGACCAGGGCCTCTCCCTCGGAGGACAGGCTTTCGGACCCGGAGATCAGGGAGCTTTTCCCGGCGGTAACGGACAGGGCGGCTTCGGTCCCGGACAGGGCGGACAGAACATGGGCCCCGGAGGTATGAATTTTGGTAAGGACTTCGATATGAAGGAGTTTAAAAAGAAAGTGGCGGAGCTTCCGGACGACGCAACTCTCGAGGATGTGCTCGAGCTGCTCGGAATAAACGGCGGCCAGAATATGGGCCCGGGAGGCCAGGGAGGCTTCCCCGGCGGTCCCGGACAGGGAGGCTTCGGCCCCGGTCAGGACGGCCAGCAGATGGGTCCCGGAGATCAGGGAGGCTTCCCCGGCGGAAATATGTGATGGTAAGCAGAGGTAATTAATTGCCTCTGCTTCTTTATATTTTCATATTATAGTGATAAAATAAACTGTTATATGTGAAAATGGAGAGAGATAATTGAGTACTTCTGCTAAAAACGTTGACATGCTCAACGGCAACTTATACAAGAGCATCATAGTATACGCTTTACCTTTGATGCTTTCGGGATTTTTGCAGCTTCTTTTCAACG
>CAZTHD010000053.1:0-7765 GCA_964613315.1 uncultured Oscillospiraceae bacterium
TCAAGACCTACCACGTGTCCGAACGGAAGCGCTTTTTGGTAGCCGTGATCTTCTGCAAACTTATGCATATGATCTACCAGTTCACCCAGTCTAATGCCGGGACGAAGGAATGCTGATGCATCCTTTAGAGCTTCCTGCTGGACCTTGTATGCGGCCTCAGCTTCGGGGTTTTCTTTTCCTACGCAGATCACTCTTACGAGCTGTGTCCAGTATCCGCAATATTTTGCGGATATCGACATTGCTATATTATCGCCCTCTCTTACTACTCTCTCGTCGGGCCAGTGGAAACGCTCCATGCGGGGAAGTCCGTTGCCCTTCTGCGAAAAGACTCCGCAGGACATCTTTGTAAAGGTCTCTTCTGCGCCAGCCATGAACATTGCGTGATCCAGTTCAGCGTGAAGATCGCTCATCTTTACTCCCGGCTTTGCAGCCTTGCAGACTGCCTTATAGCCAATCTCCGTGATCTTCGCGCACTTTTTGAAGCAATCTACTTCGTATGGGCTGTGCACGCGGCGAAGGGCAATGATGTCTTTGTCCACGTCAACGAATTCAACGCCGGGGCACTGCTCCATGATAGCGTTTTCCCATCTTGCGGGCAGCATCTCAAAGGATACGCCAAGCCTCTTTACCGGCTGCTCCGCAAGGACCTTGAGAGCGCTCGCCAGCACGTCTGCGCCGAAACGGGTATCTTCGAATCCCTTGAGCAGTATGCCGTCTTTATGAAGTATAGAACCTACGACTATGGCAGGTATCTTTTCAGGCCTTATCACCAGCGCATGGAGGTAGTAATAACTGCGATGGTCCGCGAAATACCTGAAGCTTCCGTAGGATTCCGGACCGACTGCGCAGTTGCCTACCACAAGGATGGCATCGAGACCTTTCTCGACTGCGACCTTTTGCAGTGCGTCTTGTCTTTGTCTCAATTCTTCGACAAGTTCCATAAATGATCTCTCCTTTCCGTCTTCTCATTTTTATGAGCTTTATGAAAAAGCACACCCCTATTAAGGGTGTGCTAAATAAAAGTTAAACTAATGTCTCCCGGAGATCTTGGTGTCCGAGCTCTCAAAATGTACCATTGAGGTCATTGAGATATTTGGTTCGCCCTCTTTCCTAACAACGGGCTTTTTGGGCGGTTTCGGAAGGTTTATATTGCCTTCGCACTCAGGCTTTCTGTGGAGCTTGACCCCTGCTTTTTCAAGGGTATCCTGAAGCTCTTTCACATTGAGTTCCTGAAGGGTGCATCCGTTTTTGACTGCAAGTGCTGCAGCTGTTCCGGAGGCTTCGCCGGTCATGACACAGGCAGGGATGTTTCTCATGATGTCCCAGCCTCTGCCTCTTGCAGAGGTCATCCTGCCGGCGGCAAGGACGTTGCTGAGCCTGTCCGTTATGAGGCCCTCATAGGGGAACTCATATACTACTGCAGGATTTGCAAGAGATGCTATGACGCAGCCAACGGAGCTTTCGATGTGATACTCACCGTCGAACTTAAGCTCGTCCTTTCCGACAAGGCGTCTTGTGGTCCTGAACTGCGGCATGAAGGGAAGCGATATCATGCAGAAGTCCTCGGACTGATGTTCCTTTAGGAAATCAAGGGCAAGGTGCCTTGAAAGCTTGATGTATTTGTTGACTCCCTCGTTGGTAGCTCCTTCACACATCAGGTCGTCCTTACCTTCGTTGTTCTCATCGGGAGCAAGGCCCAGCCAGCGAAGAGGTGTGGCAAGAGGCATGGAGTTCTTTTCGATGCCCCTCTTCATGATGTCGAAGTCCAGTTCATGGAACCAGTGAGATACTATAGTCTTTGAAGACTCGGTCTCGGCTCCTGCCCTGAACACAAGGTCAGCATCTCCGGAGGCATCTACGAACATCTTCGCCATATATGCGGTACGTCCGTCTTTGTTCTCCACGATGATGCCCTTTACGGTCTTTCCGTCCATTATGGGCTCGGAAAAGACCGTGTCGAATACTACCTCGACGCCTTCGTTTTCCGTGAGCTCATCAAGAGCCAGTATGGCTGCAGGGATATTGAAGTTGGTCTGATATCTTCCCGCTTCGATTGGAGCGCTTTCAGGTTTGTCTCTCCATGCATCCGGAAGAGTGTCATATCCGTATTTGATACAGGTGTGAAGAAGCTCTTCCACAAGTCCTCCGTAGACTTTATGGCCTACGCCGTCGTCTATGGGAAGGTAGATGCATACGTGGCCTAAGGTCGCAAGGCCGCCCAGGACTATGCTCTTCTCTATGAGGGTGACTCTGGCTCCGTTTCTTCTTGCAGCCACAGCTGCAGCGACCCCTGCGACACCTCCGCCTATGACGATGACGTCAGTCTCTTTCACGATAGGGATCTTCTGCTCTTTTATAGTGATGTATTCTGACATTTCAACTCCTGATAGCTATTCTTTATTTTACGTAGTGGATACGTCCTTCTTTGCGAGGTGCGGGATTCGGCAGATCGCAGTCGGGATATCCGAGGACCACGTGACCTACGCCGCGGTAGTCGCCTTCGATGCCGAGTTCCTTGAGTATGGCTTTGCCTTCCTCTGAATCGAACTCTTCTTTTGCCCTGTTGATCCAGCAGGATCCGAGGCCTTCCTCATAAGCTGCCAGCATGATGTTGGAGCATACGATGGATCCGTCCTCTACGTGGGTCGGGACCTTTCTGTCGGCGAGCACTACTACGACTACGGGTGCTCCGAAGAAGGGATTGTCTCCGTTTCTTCCCACGGAAACGAGGATGTCACTGTTCATCTTTTCGATCCTGTCTCGCAGTTCCTTGTTCTGTACGCAGATCATGATGGGAGACTGCTTGCCTATTCCTGAAGGTGAATAGAGAGCAGCTTCAAGTATCCTGTCCAGCTTTTCCTGGGGGATAGGATCCTGTTTATACTTTCTGATACTTCTTCTTGTTCTGATCGCATCGATAACGTTACCCATTTTGTTTTCCTCCTTGTTTAACTAAACCAGATCGAAACCTGCCTTCATCGCGGCGGTGTTCAGTTCGTTGAAATTGGCTTTACCCTTTTCCTCCCAGAACTTGCACATGGATTCGATCGCGAAATCATCGCCGAACATATTGTACTTTTTGATCACGTAACCTGCTGCTACTATGTTCATTCCCTTTTCGTTGTGCACGCTTCTTGCAACTTCGGGGAAATCCACGAAGGTCACCTCTGCGCCTTCCGGGAACTTATAGTCTCTGGGGACTGCGGCTGCGTTGCAGATTATGCTCGCTCCTTTCCTGCAGAAGCTGACGTAATCAAGAGACGGCTCGTTCATTACTACGAGGCAGTCTGCATTCTCCATGATGGGGGATCCTATGGTCTCGTTCTCGTCGTCTGAGATCTTGATGACACAGTTGGCTTTTCCGCCTCTCATGGTCGGCCCGTAAGCGGGCATCCAGGTTGCGTTAAGACCTGCTCTTGCAGCTGTATACGCTATGACAAGACCGCTTGTAAGAACGCCCTGGCCACCGAAACCGGCAAATATAATTTCTTTCATGACCTTTACCTCCTTACTAAGCCTTTCTCTCTTTGAGTACGCCAACCGGATATACCGGCATCATGGCTTCTTCTACGTGTTTGTTTGCCTGGGCAGGCGTCATATGCCAGTTCGTAGGACACGCGGAAAGGAACTCTACCATGGAGTATCCTTCGCCGTTCAGCTGCGCTGTGAGAGCCTCTTTGAGCATCTTCTTGGCCTGCGTTATGTGCTTTACGTCGTTTACGGCAGCTCTTGCCACGTAAGCTACGTCGAAGTTGTTTGCTATGATCTCGGGCACGTGGATGGGAGCGCCTGTCGTTGCGCAGTCACGGCCGTAGACTGAGGTCGTGGTCTTCTGCTGCGGAAGGGTGGTCCAGCTCATCTGTCCGCCGGTCATGGCGAAGTTTGAGTTATTGACGGTTATGACCGTTATGTTTTCGTTTCTGTATGCAGCGTTGAGAGTCTCATTAAGACCTATTACGTATGCGTCTCCGTCTCCCTGGTAAGATACTATGCAGACATCCGGTCTTGTGAGTTTCATTCCCGTTGCTACTGCGGAGGTCCTTCCGTGAGCGCACTGGAAGTCGTCTCCTCCGAGGATGCCGTTGGCATTGCAGGAACATCCTACGCCTAAAGCAACGATCTTGTTATCTGCTACTCCCAGTTCTTCGAAACACTCATCGAGAAGACGGAGGATTATTCCGTGTCCGCATCCCGGACATAATTGATGGCTCTTAAGGCCTTCTGGTAATTTCTTGACCATTAGAACACCTCCTTTTCTTTACCGTCCATTACTGACTTGCAGAACTCGGTAACTGTCGATACTCCGGGAACTCCTTTGCCGTGAGCATAGAGATAAACGGGAGCATATCTCTTTGTCTTCTTTGCTGAAAGCGCTACGTCTTCTACCATCTGACCGAAATCAGAAGATTCGATGGAGATGAAGCCCTTTACGTTCGGATTCACTCTTTCGAAAGCCTTAACGGGATACGGCCATACCAGCTGAGGTCTGATCATACCTACCTTGTAGCCTTCTGCGCGGAGTTTCTTTACTGCCTCCATGCTGATCCTTCCGGGGAGTCCGAAACCGACTACCACGTAATCGGCGTCTTCAAGACCGAACTCTTCCCATCTTTGCATTTCCTCTTTGATCTTTTCATAGGTCTCGCCGAGTACCTTGGATCCCTGCGGACCGCGGATGGCTCTTGAATATGCTCCTATACCTTTCTTTCCGGTTCCGTCGAGTGCCCAGTCTCTTTCAGGCACTTTCTTGAACTCGGGCATCTCTACGGATTCCATCATCTGTCCAAGATATGCTTCTGAAAGTATGGTTACGACTACGCGGTACTTTTCAGCTACGTCCCATGCCTCGTAGGCCATGTCGACGAGCTCCTGCATGGATGCCGGAGCGTAAACTATATTTCTGTAGTCGCCGTGTCCGCCGCCTTTTGTCTCTTTGAAATAGTCAGTCTGTCCTGAATCGAGGGTCCCGAGTCCCGTGCCCCAGCGCTGTACGTTGAGAAGCACGAAGGGAACGCCGTTCCTGGATGCATATGAAAGTCCCTCGCATTTTAGAGATCCGCCCGGGCCTGAGGTCGCCGTGAGAGCTCTTGCTCCGCATACGGCAGCGCCCGTGACCATGTTGATGCTTGCGATCTCGTTCTCCGCCTGTACGAAGACTCCTCCTACTTCGGGAAGTCTCCAGGAAAGATACTCGAGAGCTTCAGTGGACGGTGTGATAGGATAACCTGCGAAGAAGTTGCAGCCGCCTCTGACCGCAGCCTCTACGACCGCTTCATTTCCTTTCCAAAGTTTCTTTTCCATTAAGCTCCCACCTCCTCGATAGTAAATACGTAGTCCGGGCAGGCAGTATAGCACATACCGCAGCAAACGCATTTCTCATGATCGACCGTGATATACATATATCCGGCCGGATTGGCTTCCTTACCGATCGAAAGTGCATCTTTTTGGCATGCGAGTATGCATAGACCGCAGGATTTGCATCGATCGGAGTTTATGATAAGTTTCTCTTTCATAAGCTGCTCCTTTCCGCTTACTTCGTATATATCAAGTTAAATATGGCTCTTGTATTCCCAGTCTGTAAGGCCGGCTTTTTCTCTTGCGGCTATGGCCATCTTGGTCATCGTGCCGTACTGGCATGCCTCGAGGTCTGCGAGGAGCTGAGGATCTGTGTTGTCCTGTCTCGGGAGCGGAACGTCCTGCTCGTGGGAGAGTATGTACTGTACTCTCTTGATGTTCACGTTGTGAGTGGTGGTTCCTTCCATTGCGCACACTGCTGCTGCAACGCCTGCGCCCTGGCCGAGACCTACGCACTGCGGGATGAGGTTGAGAGCATCGATGCAGCTATCGTCAGCTGAGAGATGTCTGCCCGGGCAGAGAAGGTTCTCCACACCTACCGGGAGTATGCATCCGTAAGGAAGCTCTACGGGGCATCCGTTGTTGGTATGTCCTATGAGAGAGTGCCATGCGATGACGTCGTCATGCATCGTGTTGCATGCGATATCCATTCTCGTCATGACGTATTCGCCCTTGAGTCTTCTCGAGCATCTTGCACCGAGCTGCGGAGCGATATCGTAAAGATATGCGTTCCTGAATGCTGCCGGGAGATAATTTCTGCAGAATTCTATGAGCCTTCTGATGGAGAGCCTTACGGTGACTTCCGTATCTCTTACGTCTTCAGGCTTTGCGCAGTTATATCCCGGGAGCCAGTTGTTGAACCACACTATATCGTTGTGCTCCGTCGGGAGTATGGAGGTCTGATATCCTGCGACCTTTGAGAGCTCCTGCTTGAAGCTTCCAAGTTCCTTCGGATGATCCTTTCCCCAGCGTGCGAAATACTCAAAGTCTACGCCGCCCATTCTCCAAACAAGAGCTGTCTTTTCCGCTCTTGAACCGGGGATAGGTGCCGGGAATATGGGGCATCCTGTCTGGGAGAAGAGATCTCCGTCGCCTGTTGCGTCTATGGTGACCTTTGCCATGATGACGTGTCTTCCCTGCTTTGATTCGCAGATGACGCCCTTGACTACGTTGCCTTCCATGACGGGCTTTGCACCCCAGCACTGGTAGAGGACTTTGATGTTGGGCTCTTCGGCTACCATAGCATCCATTTCGATCTTGAGCTGGTTCGGCTCATAGTAGGGAGCTCTTACGAGTCTGTCTTCGACCTGCTGCGGATCCCACATGGTGCATCCGTGGATGAGTCTCCATCTGTCGAGTTTGATCTCGGAACTCTCGCCTATCTCATCGAGAGACGGGCACATGTAGGAACCGGCCGGAGCGTTCTTATCAAGTCTTGTGAACCACTCTTCCTGAAGTCCGCGGACCAGTGAATACTGCTTCCAGCTCAGAGCCGGGATCATGATGACGTATCCGCCTGTGACGTCTCCGCCCATGAAATCGTAACGCTCGACGATTATGACCTTCTCAGCGCCTGCTCTTGCCGCTGCTATAGCTGCGCTGTGTCCTGCAGCTCCGCCGCCTATGACGAGTACGTCGCATTCATCCTTGATCTCAAGGATGTTTTCGGGTTCTCTGTATGTTGCCATTACTTCACCTTGGCACTTTCGTGCCATTTCTCCTTTCAATAAAATGTTCTAAACGAATCCCCGGACTTTACCCGGAGAAGATTTCCTTTACTTTATCTGCAGTATCCTGCCTACGCCGCCTCTTGCCAGCTGCGCCGCGTTTCCTTCGTCTGTGTCTATATGCACTACGGAAGGAGCTTTGTCAGAGCCGTTCATCCTGATTATCGTATCATCGAAGATGAGCTTTCTTTGATCGGAATCAACCTCGAGGAGGACGCTGTCTCCGTCTTTTACTCCCATTTCTTCTGCTACCAGAGGATTGAGGTGTATATGTCTTTTTGCTATGATGACGCCTTCTTTTATCTCGACTTCACCTTCAGGGCCTCTTATGATGCATCCCGGAGTCCCTTTGATATCGCCGGACATCCTGACCATGGGCTCTATGCCAGCCTTGATGGCATCGGTGATCGCAAACTCGAACTGGTTGAAGTTCCTGCACGGTCCCATGACAGCCACCCTCTCGAAGGTGAACTTTGGACATACGACGCTGACTCTGCTCGTAGAACAGAACTGACCCTTCACAGGCTTATCGGAATGGAGCTCAAAGCCCTTGCCAAAAAGCACGTCGACGACGTCCTGAGTCAGATGTACGTGTCTTGCAGAGACCGCTATCCTGATATCTTCGCTTCTTTTGAATTCTGCCATTTATTCCTCCTTTGATCTTCAGCAGTTTGCGAAGGGAT
>CAZTHD010000054.1:0-7683 GCA_964613315.1 uncultured Oscillospiraceae bacterium
AAGCAATTCCTCCCCATCCTAAGAGGATGGGGTATCCTTGCTGGATTTAAATGAACTGAACGAATGGGATGTTTTCATCTGCATATAAGACCACTTGTCTAAATAGGCAAGTGGTCTTTTTCAATTACAGGTTGAATGACAAAGCATCAAACAATGGTTTAGCATAATCTTGGTGATGACCTATGGGGCAGAAAAAAATAAGGGATCTCAACTATGAGGAGTCGGATCGATCTGAGGAAGCAGTGTAATAAAGATATTCTTTTTCTTCCCTAAGGTATATCTCTTCTATTTCGTACTCGTACACAGTGGATCTTACGATCACGGAGTCTATGCTGACGTTAAGTATAGAGCACAGAAGGACCATGTTGTCCAGCGACGGTAGGCTCTCTCCCTTTAGCCATTTGTACACGGATTGTTGTGAGACGGACATGATACCGGCAAGATCTTTGATCCGTATATCGGATGCTTCGATGCATATACGGATCTTAAGACCTGTCTGTACAGGGTCGATATTGCAATAACGCTGGGTAATATACTTCGGCATGTGGTTCACCTCGGGTTCTGAAAATCGAATCAATAATATCACAATAAGAACAAATGTTCAACACAAAAAAAATAATGTAGTTACAGGGGGAAAAATGAGAAAATTAGCTAGCATACAAAGGGTTTGGGACATTGAAGCAATAGAGGGGGCAGATAAGATTGAACTGGCCCATGTATTAGGATGGCAGTGCGTTGTAAACAAGGGTCAGTTCAAAAAGATGGACAAAGCAGTATATTTCGAAGTCGACAGCTTTTTGCCGCTGCGTAGAGAATACGAGTTTTTGAGATCAAACAGTTACAGAAACAGTAATATCCTCGGAGAGGGCTATAAACTAAGGACCATGAGATTCAGAGGAAAGATATCGCAAGGGCTACTTCTGCCTGTCTCATATTTCCCGGAACTGAGCGAGGATATGGAGATTGGTCTGGACGTAAGTGATCTGCTTGGCGTTCGAAAATGGGAGATCGAGGAAAAAGCAACCATAGGAGGCAACGTGATAGGGACGCTGCCCTACGACGTTCCTCATACCGACGAGACAAGAGTGCAGGCAGAACCCGAACTGATTGAAGAGTTCGCCGGTATGGAGTACTATATAAGTACCAAGATGGACGGCTCATCACATTCCGTATCCATAGACGGGGACGGTTTCCATGTTACCGGCCACAATTTTGAATACAAAGACGATGGTTCAAGTTCTTTTTATCGTTTTATCAATGAAAACGGACTGAAGGACAGGATGTATGGATTCTGCAGGAGATACGGAGTGAACACGCTCACCATTCAAGGAGAGTTCTGCGCCCCGGGGATACAGCAAAACAAGTTGAAACTGCTCAAACCGGAATGGTACGTATTCACCGTAAGGATCGACGGAAAAAGAGTAGGGCTTAAGCTTATGCTGGAGGCGTGCGGCGAGCTTTGCATAGAGCATGTACCGATCGAGGAGATCGGCTTCGATCTTCCCTCTGTATACCCTGACGTAGATTCTCTGCTGGTAAGAGCAGAAGGCGAATATCCTAAGGGCGGAGCGAAAGAAGGCATAGTGATCCGTCCGACTGAGCCTGTGTATTGTGAGCTTATATCGGCGAGCCTTTCGATGAAGGTCGTCAACAACAAATACTTGCTAAAAAACGGAGAATAAAGGAATGAGAGTATTAGTGATCCCGGATGTGCATCTTAAACCTTGGATGTTCGATTCTGCTGAAAAGCTTCTAAAAAGCGGTATTGCAGATACCACAGTCTGTCTTATGGATCTTCCTGACGATTGGGACCAGGAAAGAAATATCGATCTGTATATATCGACCTTCGACAGAGCCATAGGCTTTGCTGCCGCTTTCAAGGATTCCCTTTGGTGCTATGGGAATCACGATCTGAGTTACCTTTGGCGCGGTATGGAATCGGGTTATTCTTTTGCGGCTGAACTAACTGCTTATGGAAAAGTGAAAGAATTAAGAGCAGTGCTCGAGCCGGATGACAGGCTCAAATATATACATCGCATTGACAACGTGCTGTTCATGCACGGAGGCCTCACAGATGAGTTTGTAAAGTCATTTACGAGGCCTTCTTGCTATGACGACGTGGATGCGGTCCTTTCAGATATCAATTCTCTTGGAAAGAGCCAGATGTGGCAGAACTATTCTCCCATATGGCTAAGGCCGCAGGACGGGGTGTACCGTATGTACAAACCCCGCAAATTACTGCAGGTCGTCGGTCATACGCCGATGGACCGCATCGAAAGAAAGAAAAACGTCATATCCTGTGACGTTTTTTCTACCTACAGTGATGCAAGCCCCATAGGCACGCAGGAGTTTTTGCTTCTCGATACTCAGAGCTGGGAGTTCAAAGGCATAAGACCTGATTGATAGATGCTTTTTGCTGGTGTAGAATATATATGTCCAGGTTCTACGTGAGTTGGCGACCGGGCAAACAGTTATATCTATTTTTATAAAAAGGAGAGTGCTTTTTGAGAAAGTACAATGCGACATCCATTGTGGGCTGACCGGGAGGTTTGTCTGCAACAGGAAAGAAAACCTCCCGCTTTATTTGAGCAATTGCCGGTCAACAATTTTCAGGAGGATAAACAATGAATAAAAATGGCTATACCATTCGTTTGGAAAGAAAAGAAGAATACAGAGAAACAGAAGAGCTCATCAGGGAATCGTTCTGGAACGTATATATGCCGGGATGCAGCGAGCATTACGTCATGCACGTGCTGCGGGACGATCCCGCCTTCATAAAGGAACTTGACTTCGTCATGGAGCAGGATGGCAGGCTCATAGGACAGAATATGTTCATGAGAACGGTCATCGAGGCAGATGACGGGACCATCGTTCCCGTGCTCACCATGGGCCCCATATGCATAGCGAACGATCTCAAGAGAAAGGGCTACGGAAAGAAACTCCTCGACTACTCTTTGGAGAAGGCGGCGGAAATGGGCTTCGGAGCAGTGCTCTTTGAAGGCAACATAGGCTTTTACGGCAAGAGCGGTTTTAGCTATTCTTCGGAATTCGGTATTCGGTATCACGATCTGCCTGAGGATGCGGATTCATCCTTTTTCCTCTGCAGAGAGCTCATACCCGGATATCTTGACGGTATCACCGGAGTCTATCAGACACCGAAAGGCTACTACGTAGACGCAGCCGAGGTGGAAGAATTCGATAAGAGCTTCCCGCCCAAGGAGAAGAAAAAACTCCCCGGACAGATATTCTAAACGAAAAGCGTTGAGCGAAGGGTCTCCCTTCGCTCTTTTCTTGTTTTTTAACGATAAATGTTATACGGCTTCACAATTAGCAAATATTGGAGTATATTTGTGTATAATAAGCAAAAAGACAGAGGTATAAACATATGATCACAGAAAAAGTAACAGTCGGCGAAGGAACGGAGTACCCGCTTAACGGTCTTCTCACTCTTCCTGACGATCTTTCTAAACCCGTCCCGGCAGTAGTGATGGTACACGGTTCAGGTCCGAGCGATATGGACGGAACCGTTATAAAGCTCACACCATTCAAGGATCTTGCAGAAGGCCTTGCAGAAAAGGGCATAGCATCCATACGCTATGACAAGCGTACTTTAGCTTATGCCCGTAAGCTCATGGCTGAGGTCGGTAAAAACGTCACTGTAAAGGAAGAGACCATTGAAGACGCCATCTTTGCGACGGAGATACTAAAGAAAGATCCCAGGATAGACGGCGGACGCATATATATACTCGGGCACAGCATGGGCGCCATGCTTGCTCCAAGGATCGATGCCGAAGGAGCAGACGTAAAGGGCTACGTGCTGATGGCCGGATCTCCTTACCGTCTTGAAGATATAGTCTTAAGGCAGCTTAAAGAGAGCAAGACCCGCAACGGTCTTATCAACTGGATCGTAGGACTTCAGAAAAAGAGCTACGAAAAGAAATTCAAGGGCATGTACAAGATGAGCGACGAAGCGGCCAAGAACAAAAAGGTCGTCGGAGGAAGCACCCTTTATTACTTCAAGGAGATGGGTGAAAAAACAGCTGTCGATTACCTTGTGAAAAACGAAAAGCCCTGCCTGATACTTCAGGGTGAAAGGGATTTCCAGGTCCTCGCAAAGGATGACTATGCGCGTTTCAAAAAGGTCCTTTCAAAAAGGCCCAATACCGTATTCAAGCTCTATCCTGATCTAAATCACTTTTTCGTGGAAGCCATTTATTACAACATAATGCAGGCTTCCGACGAGTACGGCAAGGAGAGGCATATCGAAGCAAACGTCATAGGAGATATCGCAAACTTCATCAAAGGCCGCAGCTGATACAGACCTTGACACAGGGCCGCGCTCCCGATATGATTTTCGGGAAAGCGGTCTTTTTTGTGCGCTAAGCGCAGAGGATAAAACTTATGCTTAAAATACGAAAAGCAGTCCTAGAGGATATACCAAGGCTCATGGAGATATTCGCATCGGCCAGGAGCTTCATGGCCGGGTCGGGAAATCCGAATCAGTGGCCCGATACCTATCCACCTTTGGATCTCATAGGATTCGATATCGAAAGAGGAGCCTGCCACGCGGTGCTCGAAGACGGAATCATACATGGGGTCTTTGTTGCCGTAGAAGGGGATGATCCGACTTACGATGAGATAGACGGCTCCTGGCTCAATGACGAGCCCTACGTTACCATACACAGGATAGCCGGAGACGGAAAAGTGCACGGGATCTTCGACAGCGCCGTAGATTTCGTCAGGGGATATACGGACAATATACGCATCGACACCCATGAAAAGAATCTTACCATGCAAAGGCATATATTAAAGCAGGGTTTCGTCTATTGCGGTATAATAATCACACACGACGGTACTCCAAGGCTTGCTTATCAATGGAGCCGGACTTAGATGAAAAAAGTGATCGACGACAAATTTACAGAATATGAGGCGTCTTTGCCTGAGGGAGAAAAGGAAAGTTTAGAACGTTTCTTTCAGGACTTTGACAGCAGATGTTTCCTTCCGAAGCGCGAAAAGCAAAAGCTTAAAAGCGATTTCGATAAGGCGCTTCTTTACTATGCAAAGGAAGGGCTTTCATCTGAAGAAGCTTATGCAAGGCTGAGCCCTTCGAAGCTTGGCGGCTTTTACGCAAGGCCTGCCGTTTGCTGGTATGCCCTTGAGGACTCCGCAAAGATATATCCCCTCTCGATGAAGCACGGCGAGATGGCGGTGTTCCGCCTTTCAGTATATCTCAAAGAAGCCGTGGTGCCGGAGCTTTTGCAGATGGCCCTTGATTTCACAGTCAAGAGGTTTCCCGGCTTTGCGGTGAGTCTCAAAAAAGGCTTTTTCTGGCATTATCTTGATACGGAGAAGATACGCTTCACTGCCGAGGAGGAGAAAGGTATACCCTGCAGCCCCATAAGGCTTTCAAAGAGCGGCTCCCCGGCCTTCAGGGTCCTATATTTCGGAAACAGGATCAGCACCGAATTTTTCCACGTGCTGACGGACGGCACGGGAGGTATGCAGTTTTTAAAGGCTTTGACGGGAGAGTACCTTAGGCTTCTGGGAGTCAAGTTCCGGCCTGAAGACGGCATCCCAGATATATATGAGCTGCCTTCGGCAGAAGAATATGAAAATGCCTTTTCCAAGGTGAAGGATGCAAAAAATGCCGCGGGATTCGTCGATAAGGCTGCCGTTCAGATGAGCGGCAAGCTTTCGGCCGTAAAGCCTGCGGGTGTGTTTCATTTCAAAATGAGCGCAAAGCAGCTGAAAGATGTATCAAAAAGATACGGAGGAACGGTCACCAACTACATGCTGGCCCTCATGTTCATCGCTAGCAGAGCTGCAACGGACGAACTGAATGGCGAGCTGAGCATACAGGTCCCCGTCAATATGAGGAAGTTCTATCCTTCAAAAACACTGAGGAATTTTTCTCTTTACTGCTGGGTCAGAAAAGAGCTGAAGGATATAGGAGAGCTTCCTTCTCTCATCGAAGACATAAAGGAGCAGCTCGAGAAAAGAGCGTCGAAGGAATCGATGAACAGGATGCTGGCAGCTGCAAAAGCCCTGGTCTCATCGGTCAGGTATATACCTTTGTTCATAAAGCAGCCTGTTGCTGCGGCGGTATACGGCTTCCTTGGAGACAAGATCTTCACCAACACCCTTTCCAATCTCGGAGTCGTGACTTTCCCGCCGGAACTGGCGAAGTATATAGAGAGCATGGACTTTGTCCTTGGTACCGCCAGCACAAACAGGGCGGAGTGCACCCTCGTCACCACGGGAGACGTAGTCACTTTCACTATAACGAAGAACACCAAGGATCCGAGTTTCGAGGAGAAGATGTACGAGCTTCTCTCAAAAGACGGCATAGAAGTCATCGCAGAAGGGAGCGGGTACTATGAATATTAAAAAGATATATCCTCCTGCGCCTAAGAAAAAGGTCAGAAGAGCTGCGATAATAAAGGTCGCAAGGTGGCCTTTCGTCATAGCAGGCTTAAGCTGCCTTCTCGTAGACTTCCTTATCAGAGATTTTGACTGGAGCCTCATAGCTGTAGTTTCACTGTATATAGTATGGACGGTCTTCATATCCCCCGCCATGGTCGAGGTAAACCCCATAAGCCAGATGATAAAGGTCGCGGCTTTGATCTGTTTGCTTTTGTTCGTCATATCGAGGGCGGTACCGTGGAAGGGTTCAACTGACGTCATGTCCATAATATGCTCATCTGTTATGGGCATCTCCTTCGCACTGCTGGTCAGCGACTATCAGAATCAAAAGAACAACGTATTTCCCATGATAGTTCTTTGCCTTGTGTCCCTTGCTTTCTCAATCCCCTTATTCATGAGCAGGGAAGGAGCCGGCAGATGGTTCTACGGAGTATCGGGCATCATAGGAGTGGCTGTCTTCATTGCGTCAGTCATCATACTGGGAGGCTCCTTCTTCAGAGAACTCAAAAAAAGGTTCCATACTAAATAGGTAAGATTCAAGAGATAGCTAAAAGAAAGATCAAAAAACGATGAGTGAATTAACAGAGATCAGAGAAGACATCCAGGATAGTTCGAGAGAAAAGACCATAGTAAGGACCAGCATCATTGGGATCATAGCTAACGTATTTCTCGCGGGCTTTAAGGCCGTAGTGGGTCTTCTGACCCATTCCATAGCCATAGTCCTCGATGCCGTGAACAACATATCGGATGCCGGCAGCTCCCTCATAACCATAGTGGGAACTAAGCTGGCTGCAAAGGAGCCCGATAAGAAGCATCCCTTCGGATACGCAAGGAAAGAGAATCAAATCGCCATCATCATCTCGGACATAGTCCATTATGCAGGCATCAAATCCCTAAACGAGACGGTAAAGCATATCATAGAGCCTGAGACACCTGAATATACGACAGCTTCCCTCATCATCGTAGGCGTAGCCGTGCTGGTGAAAATAATCCTCGGCCGCTACGTAAAAGGCGTTGGCGAAAAGGTCAATTCCGATTCCCTCGTAAACTCGGGAAAAGATGCGACTCTCGATTCCGTCATATCCGCATCCACCCTGGTGGCAGCCGCCGTATTCTTGAAATTCGGTCTGTCCCTCGAAGCGTGGCTCGGCGCAGTCATTTCCTTGGTCATAATCAAATCAGGTCTTGAAATGCTCAGCGAGACCATATCGCAGATACTCGGAGAGAGAAACGACAGGGAGCTTGCCCACAGCATCAAGG
>CAZTHD010000055.1:0-7665 GCA_964613315.1 uncultured Oscillospiraceae bacterium
GAGTATTAGCCTTAGCTAAGCGGTTTTTTGTTCTTTTCATATGTATCTCCGGCTGTAATTATGATATATTTACACTGGAGGTATTTATGGATATATCAGATATTTTGATGCTATTGGGCGGCGTTGCCCTCTTCCTTTTCGGTATGTCTCTCATGGGAGATAACCTTAAAAAGGTCGCAGGGGCAAAACTTGAGCTCATTTTGTATAAACTGTCCAGTACTCCGGTCAAGGGTATACTCCTCGGTACGGTAGTGACTGCGATAATCCAGTCTTCATCGGCGACGTCCGTTATGGTCGTCGGTTTCGTCAACTCCGGGATGATGAAGGTGAAACAGGCCATAGGCGTCATAATGGGCGCCATCATTGGCACCAGTGTCACGGGCTGGGTCATTTCCCTTTCATATATAGGCGGGAACGCATCCGGCGCCCTGAGCCTTCTTTCTACTGATAACCTTTCAGCTTTGGTATCGCTGATAGGCATCTTCCTTTATATGTTCTCAAAGAAGACGTCACACAAACACGTAGGAGGCATACTCCTCGGTTTTGCTGTGCTCATGTTCGGGATGCAGTCCATGAGTGGAGCCGTCGCAGATCTTAAATCAAACGAAGGCTTCATAAAGATGCTCACGAGTTTTTCATCGCCGCTACTCGGCATACTCGTAGGTATACTCTTCACAAGCGCCATACAAAGCGCTTCTGCAGCCGTAGGTATACTGCAGGCCCTTTCTGTTACGGGAGCCGTCACCTTCGATATAGCCCTTCCGGTCATCATGGGCATAGCCATAGGAGCTTCGGTACCGGTACTCATCTCGGCTCTGGGTGCAAGCACTGCAGGAAAGAGAACGGCATTCACCTATCTTCTTGTAGACGTCATGGGCGTTGCGATCTTCAGCGCACTTTACTATACGATCAACTTTGCGGTAGGATTCTCCTTCGCTGAAAGCGTCATGAATCCCGTTTCCATCGCTTTGCTCAACTCCGTATTCAGAGTCATCGTTGTCATACTACTCACCCCACTCATCGGTGTGATCGAAAAGATCATAGTAAAGCTCATAAAAGAGGGCGACGATGAGGAAGTTCTGGCCGAGATCGACAGGCTTGAAGACAGATTCCTTGCCCATCCGGCTATCGCTATAGAGCAGTCCAGGATCACTATCAATTCCATGGCAGAAAAGGTGAGAAGGAATGTCCGGGATGCCATAGCCATGATAGATAATTACGATGACAAGATGTTCGCAAATATAGAGAAGTATGAGGATGCTATCGATAAATATGAAGATAAGCTGGGCAACTATCTTGTGAGAGTAGCGGCTGTCGTATTAGATGAAAAAGAGAATAAGACCGTCGGAGAGTATCTTCACAGCATAACTGACCTTGAAAGAATGGGGGATCACGCCTTGAATATAGCGGAAAGCGCCAAGGAGATAGCGGAAAAATCCATGAATTTCTCAGAGCAGGGTGAAGCTGAACTAAAGGTACTGCTATCCGCGGTCATGGAGATAGTGAATTTGAGTACCGATGCTTTCAAGGCGGAGAGCCTGGAAAACGCATATAAGATAGAGCCTCTTGAAATGCACATAGATGATCTTTGTGATGAGCTCAAATCCCACCATATCACAAGGCTCCGCAACGGAGACTGCACCGTAGAGCACGGGTTCGTATTCAACGATCTTCTGACTGATCTCGAGAGAATATCAGATCACTGTTCCAACATTGGTCTTGCGATCATAGAGAATGAGACAAACGAGCGTTATGCTCACGCTTATCTCAATGAACTGGAAAAGAAGCATACGGATCGTTACGACCGTTATTACAAAGAGTATACGGAAAAATATAAAATATAGAGTTGTCATATGTTTTTGAATTGAAAAATGCGGGGTAAATACTATGACGATCTTTAATATAATATCGATATTCGGAGGCCTGGCCCTCTTCCTCTACGGAATGAGGATAATGGGGGACGGTCTTAAGAAAGAATCTACGGGATCCTTCAAAACAGCACTTGAAAAGGTGACGGGAAGCCCCTTTATGGGCTTTACCGTAGGAGCCGGACTTACTGCTCTAATACAGAGCGCAACGGCGACCATAGTCATAGTCTCAGGTCTTGTTGGAGCCGGCATCATGGGGCTCAGCCATTCAGTGGGAGTCATATTCGGCGCCAATGTCGGAAGCACCATCACAGGGCAGATCATCAGGCTCCTCGACGTCGATGCAAGCGGTACCCAGTGGCTCAACATCTTCAAGCCTTCGACTCTTGCACCTGTAGCGGCGGTAATTGGCATAGTCTTCATAATGTTCGTAAAGAAAAAGAATTCCACTACCATAGGCACCATAGCCATGGGATTCGGGATCCTCTTTACGGGTCTTCTGAATATGACCGCAGCAGTCGAACCTCTTTCAGAATCGGAATCCTTTGCAAGGATGTTCACGTCTTTCGGAGACAGACCACTTCTCGGTTTTCTTGCAGGACTTGCCGTAGCCTTCATACTGCAGTCCTCGTCTGCTACCATTGGCATACTCCAGGCCCTGTCTATAACGGGCGCCATAACCTTCAGCTCCGTATTCCCCATACTTCTCGGCATATATATGGGAGACGGACTCACGACTCTCATCGTGTGTTCCATAGGTACTAAGGCGGATACGAAGAGGACGGGCATGATAAACATGCTCTACAATATAGCCTGTGTGCTGATCATCATCATAGTAGTGAACGGGATCCACCTCTTCGGAGGTATGGATGCTACGTGGTACAAAGTGCTCAATTCAGGCGGCATAGCCAATACCCATACCATTTTCAAGCTCAGCACGGCCATACTTCTCCTGCCTCTTGCAAAACCCTTTGAAAAAGCCTCGAGAAAGCTCATCAAAGACGACAACAATCTCATCGAAAGAGGTGCGGAGATCAAGGCACTCGATACGAATCTTTACAAGTCCCCGGCCCTTGCTCTGAACAGCGCATATAAAGCGCTTTGTGCTATGAACGATATAGTCGACAGCAACGTTTTCTGCGCTTTGGATCTTACCCACAAATTCGATCTCGGGATGCAGGACAGGATACAGTCAGACGAGCTCTATCTCGACCAGCTTGAAGATGCCGTCAACGTATATCTTGCGGGCATGACGCCTTATCTTGGTTTGGGACTTCAGGAAGATATCCAGAACTATTATCTTCAGTGCGTGACGGATTTTGAAAGAGCCGGAGACCACGTATATTCCATAGCCCGCTGCGGAGATCAGCTCCGTGAAAAGGGAAAGAGCCTCTCAGAAGCTGCCATAGGCGAACTGAACAAGATATGCGTTCCATTAAGAGAACTTCTCGATCATACGACCCTTGCTTTCAGAAAACAGAATCAGGAAGCAGCAAGGATGGTAGAGCCTTACGTTGTAACCATAAACGAGATGGCAAAGAAATGCAGAGATAACCACATGGAGCGTATGACTGCAGGTATATGCGACTCCGTATCCGGTTCAATTTATCTGGATATACTCATGCATCTTGGAAGAGTGGCTGATATGTGCTCCAATATAGCTATCCATACCCTCATGAGACATAATTCCAGCATAGAGAATTATGAACATATATATATGGCTGCGGTCCACGGAGGAAGCGATGAGAACTACAATAAACTGTTCGGTTCTCTTAATGAGAAATATATAAAAACCATCTAAGGCAGTTTGAGTATTTATTTGAAATAGACAGACAAAAAGGGACCGGCGATACCGCCGGTCCTAATGTTTTTGTCGTTTATCGTATGTTATTCTGATGTTATTTATTCAGCAAAAGCTCTGCGATCTGTACCGCGTTGGTGGCTGCGCCTTTTCTTATCTGATCTCCGCAGCACCAGAGCGCTATACCTCCGTTGGTGAGATCTTCTCTTATCCTTCCTACGTATACCAGGTCCTGATCGGAGGTGATGAGCGGAGTTGGAAACTGGTTTTCCTGTGCGTTGTCGAGGACCACTGTTCCCGGAAAAGCCGCTATGGCTTTCCTTGCTTCCTCTACGCAGAGCTTTTCCTCAGTCAGAAGATTGATGCTTATGGAGTGGGATCTGAATACAGGCACTCTTACGCAGGTACAGCTTACCTTCATCTCCGGCATGTGGAGTATCTTGCGGCCTTCGTTTTGGAGCTTCATTTCTTCCTTTGAATAGCCGTTATCTGTTATATCTCCGATCTTTGGTATGAGGTTGAAAGCGATCTGGCAGGGGAAAGCCTTCGATACCAGCTCTTCGCCCTTTGCGTAGGCCTGTACCTGCTCTTCCAGTTCAAAGAGTCCGTTTCTTCCGGCTCCCGATACCGCCTGATAGGATGATGCAGTCATCGTCTTTATGGGGCTCAGTTTTGCTATCCCGCCTATGGCTACCGCTGCTATTATGGTCACGCAGTTTGGATTTGCTATTATGCCGTTATGCTTGAATACGTCATCCGGGTTTACTTCCGGTACTACCAGGGGAACGTCATCGTCGAGTCTGAAGGCGCTGGAGTTATCGATAAAGACGGCGCCGGCTTTTTTGATGGCAGGCGCAAAGCGTTTTGCAACGTCGTTTTCAGCAGCTCCGAGAACTATATCCATTCCCTCGAAGGAGTTTTCAGTCGCTTCTTCGTAGGTATATTCCTTTCCTTGGTAAGTGCAGGTCTTTCCTGCGCTTCCTTTGCCTGACAAAAGGCGTAGTTCATCAAAGGGAAATTTTCTTTCTTCCATGACTTTGAGCATTTCCCTGCCCACAAGTCCACTGGCTCCGAGTACTGCAACTTTCATATTATGCTCCTTTCTTGGTGAAGCTGTCGTAAAGTACCTGGACCGTACGGTCGCAGTCTTCGTCCGCAACACCTATCAATATATTGAGTTCCCTTGCTCCCTGGGATATGAGCCTTATGTTTATGTTGTTTTCTCCTAAGGCTCCGAAGATGAGGCCTGAAATGCCCGATCTGAATACCATCCTTCTGGATACGCAGGCTATCATGGATATGCCTTCAGATATCTTTACCGTTCCGCCTGTGACCTTTTCTATCTCCGCAGCTATGGAATATACCGACTGCTTGTTGACTCCGTTTTCAAGGATTATCGAGAAGACGTCAAGTCCGGAGTTTACCTGCTCTACTTTGATGCCTCTCGATACGAGGACCTGCATGACCGTACTTATGGCGTCCAGGCTCAAGTTGTCCTTCTTTACGTCTATTATGGTGAAGTGCTTCTTTCCGGTGATACCGGTGATGTAGAATTTATCGTCCTTTAAGTCGTCGTTTTCAAAGCTTTCGTCTATTATGGTGCCGTCTGCCTCGGGATCGTTGGTGTTTCTGATGTTTACAGGTATCCCGGCCACCTTTACAGGATATACGGAGGCTTCGTGAAGAACTTTTGCTCCCATATAGGTGAGCTCTCTTAATTCGTCGTAGGTGATCTTCGGGATGGGGTAGGGATCCTTTACTATGGATGGATCTGCCATGAGTATTCCGGGCACGTCGGTCCAGTTCTCATAGATATCTGCATCGAGGGCCGCTGCAAATATCGCTCCGGTTATATCGGATCCTCCTCTGCTCATAAGGGCTATGTCTCCGTCTTCGAGAGTGCCGAAGAATCCGGGCACGACTATCCTCCCCTTGCTCTTGCTGTAGGCAAGTTTTATGGCGGCATAGGTTCTTTCTGTGTCTATGCTCCCGTCGTAGTTTAAGAAGACCGTGCCGCAGGCATCGATGAATTCGTATCCTAAGTACTTTGCCGCTATCCTGGCACAGAGATATTCTCCTCTTGAAACGAGGTAGCTTTCCGATGCACCTTTTGAAAGATCCTCTTCGATCTTGGCAAAGGCTCCTTCAAGGTCGAAGTCTATCTTAAGGTCGTCGACTATCTCCTTATACCTTTCCTTGATGCTCTCAAGCATTGGCCTGTGGTCCACGCCGTACTTTATATGGGCATAAGAAAGGTAGAGAAGATCGGTTATCTTGTTGTCCTTGGAAAATCTCTTTCCGGGAGCGCTGACGACAATGACCTTTCTTCCTTCGTCTCTTTCTATGATGGATCTTACTTTAGCGAACTGCTTTTCGTCTGCGAGGCTGCTGCCTCCGAATTTTGCTACTTTAAGCATATATTTACCTTCCTGCGATGCTCAATATATCAGCGGCTACGTTGGCGCCGGTGGGACCTTTGCCGGCTCCTGCTCCTTTAAAGGCGAGCATGCCTTCTCTTTCTCCTATGAGGTAGAAGAGGTTCTCGGGACCTGAAAGATTGTAAAGGGGGCTTTCAGGTCCTACGAGCTGAGGCGAGATCTCCGGATAAACGATGCCGTTTCCCATTCTGGCTCTTGCTACCAGTCTTATGGCCTTTCCGTCCTCTTTTGCCTTTTTAACGTCTTCCTGCGTTATACCCGTTATTCCCGTAGTCGGTATGCTTTCGGGATCCATCTCTCCTCCGAAGGCGATGTTGCAGGATATGGCAAGTTTTGCTCTTACGTCGTATCCCATCACGTCTGCAGTTGGGTCTGCTTCCGCATAGCCAAGCTCCTGTGCCTTTTTAAGAGCTTCTTCGTAGCTTTCGCCTCTTGTCTGCATGGCATCGAGGATGTAGTTGGTCGTGCCGTTCATGACTCCGCCTATCTCGCATATGTTATCCACGCCTTTGACTCTTTTTAAATTCACGAGCCAGGGTATGCCGCCTCCTGCCGTTGCGGAATATTCAAAGCGAAGACCTTTTTCTTTTGCAAGTTCTGTGAGCTCTTTATAGTGGTGGGAGAGCATCTGCTTATTTGCGGTCACCACGTGCTTGCCTGCAAGGAGCGCATCTCTGACGAACTCGAAGGCGGGATGTTCTCCGCCCATGAGCTCTGCTGCAAGTTCTATCTCGGGATCGTTGAGTATATCGTCATAGTTGTCTGTGAGTATTTGTGATATTTCAGGGATATCTCTTCTGTCGAGAACGCGCGCGACTTCTGCGCAGCTTCCTTTGAGCGCTTCAGCGCAGCCGCTGCCGACGGTCCCGTATCCAAGTATAGCTATTTTCATCCTGTTCACCGGTCCTTATGAGCGTATTTGCAATTATTATTTGCAGATACCAAAAAAATTAGAATTATTATATGTTAAAACAACACTTTCTGCAATAACAATGCTGTGATACAATTAATATGCTATGAAATATTTAAGTACTAGAGACAAAAACAATACGGCTGACAGCTTAAGAGCCGTCATCAAAGGTCTTGCCGAAGACGGCGGACTTTTCGTGCCTTCGGAAATACCATCCGCAGGCCTAAGTGAAGAAGACTTAAGAACCAAGAGCTACGACGAGATCGCAGTCCATATCTTAGATCTTCTCCTCCCCGAATACGGGGAAGAGACTGTGAAGGAGATAGTCAGGAAAGGCTATGAAGGGAAATTCGATGTACCCGAAAGAGTGGATCTTAAATATGCGGGAGGTGCGGCATTTCTCGAGCTCTACCATGGACCGACCTCAGCTTTCAAGGATATGGCTCTTTGCCTTCTGCCAAGGCTCCTTACGGCGGCAAACAGGCTCACCGGCAATCCCGACAAGGTCATGATACTTACTGCCACCAGCGGCGACACGGGAAAAGCAGCTCTTGAAGCCTTTGCCAACGTCCCGGATACGGGCATCACGGTCTTCTATCCGGCGGAGGGTGTATCAGACATACAAAAGCTTCAGATGCAGACCCAGGA
>CAZTHD010000056.1:0-7545 GCA_964613315.1 uncultured Oscillospiraceae bacterium
ACATAAATACGCAAGATATGGTATAATATACTGTCATGTTGTACCATGTCTTGCTTTTTTATGCAAAAAGTCAGGATATGAGTAACTACAGGCAGAAAGTACCTGCGATTTGAATAAAAAAGTCATTTACATCTTGATATCTATCCTTTTGCTTACCGGCATATTCGCAGCAGCGCTTTATGCAGGGGAAGAAGAGCTTTCCTTTGCCTTAAATTCAAGCGGAAACGGATATACGGTCACAGGCATGGGTACCTACAGAGATAATGACGTAGTTATACCTGATACCTACGAAGGACTGCCTGTAACAGCCATAGCAACCAGGGCTTTCGAACAGAAAACGAACATCACTTCAGTAACTATGCCTGACAGTATCACGAGTATAGGAGAGTTCAGTTTCTCAGGCTGTACAAGCCTCAAAATGCTCGTTTTGAGCGACGGACTCATAAGCATGGGTAAAGGAGCCTTCTACAACTGCATAAGCCTTGAAAACGTCTATTTGCCCTACGGACTGTCGGTAATAGGAGACTGGGCTTTCTGGAACTGCCAGCAGCTTACCGTTATATCGATACCGAACAGCATAAGCTCCATAGGCATAGGAGCCTTCAGCGGATGCACGAGGCTTTCAGACGTGCAGATCAATAGCAGTCTTTCGTCTTTGGCACAGTATATCTTTGCTGACTGTATAGCACTAAAGACCATAACGCTTCCGCCCAACGTGGCATCAATAGGAGAGTATGCATTCGCCGATTGCTATAACCTTAGTGAACTCTTCTTTCAGAACAGCAACGTGAATATAAACGGAAGGGCGTTCTACGGAGTGGAGGCAAATGCACACTACTCATGTTCGGACAGTTCATGGTCAGGATTCAACTTCGCAAACTATGGAGGAAGTCTCACCTGGATCAGCCATACCAATGTGGTACATTACACAGCTGTACCGGCCACAGAGGAAAGCCCGGGAAGCATAGAGTACTGGTACTGTTCTGACTGCAACAGGTACTTCTCAGACGAAGCCTGCACAAAGGAGATAAGCCCGGGACAGATAGAGATACCCATACTCGGAGAGATCATAAGGGGAGACGTCGACGGCAACGGTAAGAAGAACGAAGCCGACGTACTAAGAGCTTTATACCATCTGTTCTTCGGAGATACGTATAAAGTAAATCAGGACATAGATTTCAACGGTGACGGAGCTGAAAACGAAGCAGACGTGCTCAGGCTCCTATACAACATATTCTTTGGAAGTACATATCCGCTAAGCTAAGGGGAGAAAGATATCCATGAAAAAGCTTGTTTGTTTGTTAATATCGGTACTGCTGGTACTTAGTATGGTACCTGCTGTATTTGCCGCTTCCAGCGCAAGCGCCTGGGCTACTAAGACAGAAGCCAAAAGAGGCGATCAGGTAACTGTATACGTCAATCTGTCTACTACAGATACCGTATCGGGACTGAGTATATCAGTTGGCTACGATACAGGCGTATTCGAATTTGAAAGCGCATCCTGGACGGTGGCAAATCAGATTTCCAGTGACTTTGATTCCGTAAACAACAACGGAGTAGTTCTCTTGAAAGAGCCTATGAAACCGAACGGAGAGGTCTTCTGTATAACGCTGAGAGTAAAGTCCACCGCTCCCTTAGATACTAGCAGAGTATCTTTCAACGTAAAGGTCGGATCAGACGGTCAGACAGTACTTGCCGGCACGGACATATCCATATCCTGCAAACACGAATGGGGAGCATGGAAAACGGTGACGGAAGCCACCTGTACAGAGATAGGAGTGCAGGAGAGAGTCTGCTCCATATGCGGCAGCAAACAGCAAAGCTATATAGATGCAAAAGGCCATGACTACTCCGACTGGCAGACTACAAAGGAAGCTACCTGCACCGAGAGCGGAGAGCAGGTAAGGAAGTGCTCTGTCTGCGGATCCAGCCAGGCGAGAAGCGTGCAGCCAAAAGGTCACGTACTCGGAGATACAGCAACAGTCATCAAAGAAGCTACTTGCACCGAACACGGAGAGGCTAAGGGTACCTGCACTGTCTGCGGACAGGAAGTGACCGTATCTACACCTCTTGCGGCGCACTCCTTCGGAGAGTGGTACACCATAGTACAGGCGACCTGCACAGAAAAAGGCGAAAGAGAACATGAGTGCACAGTCTGCGGCTACGTTGAAAGACAAAAGTCTCTTCCTTTAGGACACGACTTCTCTCACGGCACAGAAGTATCAGCAGCTACCATATACTCCACAGGGCTCTTTGAAGCAAAGTGCTCAAGATGCGGTATAGAGGGAAGCATCATATCTCCATGCTCATATACCGATGAGGAGACTCATATATATCTTGAAACAGAAGAAGACGTATTCCCTGTAGGCACACTTGTAAAGGTAAAGACCTTAAATCAGGTAAGACCTGAAGAAAAAGAAGTAAAGACAGGCTTTGAGAAGTATCTTTGGCAGGTCATAGATTACTTCAAGCTTCTTTACAACAGATTATTCAATAGATCCGGAAGCGGAGCAGGGGAGATAAAAGACTACGGACTTGGCAGCCTCTCATCCGCATACGATATATATGAGATAAAGGCCGTAAATAACGACGGAGACAGAACTAAGCAGGATGGCCTTACTTCCATAACCTTCCCTATACCGGAAGGCTTCGGAAGGAATCTTGCTGTCTACGCCATAGACGAGAACGGCACCAGAACCGATCTTCCCGTATCCGTTGATATGGAGAAAAAGACTGTAAAGGCTTCATCTCCAGACCTGTACATTTTTGCCCTTGCAAACTTAGATGCGCAGCCTGAAAAGAACGATCTTAAGGCTCCTGCAGTAGTGCACTGGCTCATAGAAGGCCTGCTCTTCATCATACTGATCATATCCTGGATAGTATCCGGAAAAAGAAGAAGAAAGATCAAAGAGTACAAGAAGACTGAAAAGGAAGGCGTAAAGGAAGCAGAAGCACCAAAGGATACAAAAAAGAGTAAAAGGGCAGAAAAAGCTGCAGCAAAAGAAGCAAAAACTGCAAGCGAAACAACCGCTCCTAAAGAAGATGCAGCTGAAAAGGAAAAGGCGGAAGATCCGGCTCCTGATAACGCAGCATCAGACGAAAAGACTGCTCAAACAGTTGAAATCAAACCCGAGACTGCTCCACGAAGACCGTCATCCCTTCGCGATGAGATCAACGAGGCTCTCGGGGTAAAACCGGAAGTCGCCGAGACCAAAGAAACTCCCGAACCTGAGGTGACGAGAGAATTAAAAGTAGAGCCTGAAAAGAGCAAAAAACCTACTCTCGACGATATATTCGGAGAGAAAAAATAAACAAGATTTGCATAATATTGCAGTAGACATCTGTTGATTATCTACATTTTGTGGAGTAGAATGATATTGGAATAGTATGGGGAAAATAATTGACTTCCATTCTCATATTCTTCCCGGCATAGACGATGGATCCAGATCCTCGGAGATGAGCAGGGAGATGCTTTCGGCGTGCAAAGATCAAGGAATTGAAATTCAGATCGCCACGCCTCATTTTTATGCCAGTCACAATACTCCCGAGCACTTTCTTGAAAAAAGAAAAGTAGCGTTTGAAAAGATCAAACCCATAGCAGATGAACTTGGAATAGAACTCCTTACGGGAGCGGAGGTTGCCTTCTTCAGAGGTATGTCCGACTCAGACAGTCTAGATCAGCTCTTAATAGCTGACACCGACCTTTTACTTGTCGAGATGCCTTTCAGACAGTGGAACGAGAACGATCTTAAGGAGATAAGGCAGATAAAGAAGAGAAACATACTGCCCATCATAGCTCATATAGAGAGGTTCTACTCCTACCAGAAAGATAAGGAGTTCATATATGAACTCCTTGACATGGACCTCATAGTCCAGGTCAATGCCGAAGCACTTCTTTCCTTCAGCCAGAGACATAAGGCAGTAAAGCTCTTTAAAGACGGAGATGCCCATCTTATAGCCTCCGACTGTCACAATACCACTTCAAGAGCTCAAAACCTCAAAGAAGGCAGAGCGGTACTTGAAAAGAAGCTGGGAAAAGAGATCTTAAACAAGATAGACGATCTTGGAGAGAAGCTTCTCTCAAGAAAGAGATAAACAGTTCAATAGGGGCTTAAAAGCCATTTATAGAAAATAGATTATTCAGGAGATTTAAACCAAACCATGGAAGAAAAAACTCAAAACAGAGTGGTCGACGAAGAACTGACCATAGATCTGCTGGAGCTCTTTCAGGTGCTCTGGCATAAGGCATGGCTCATACTGCTTTGTGTCTTTATAGGGGCATCTGCCGCTTTCGTCTACACCAGATACTTTGTGACTCCACTATACAAGTCACAGTCTATGATCTACGTATTTGCTCAGAACTCTGATCAGACTACAGTTTCTGACCTTCAAATAGGTTCTCAGCTTGTAGTAGACCTTAAGACGATTGCTACTACAAGGGAAGTAGTCGAAGTTCCAATCAAAGAACTGAAGCTTGATTATACCTATGAACAGCTCGTCGGTAAGATCTCTATAGGCAATCCTACCAACTCAAGACTCATTACGATAACCATAACAGATCCTGATGCAAGAAAAGCTGCTGCCATTTCTAACTCTTTGGCAAATGCTCTTAGATATAGAATAGCGGAGATAATGAATACTGATACTCCTGCATTCGTTGAGAAGGCCGTGATTGCAACAAAACCGTCAAGTCCTTCGCTTAAGAAGAACGTTGCTATAGGAGGCATGCTTGCCGGTGTGATCATTTGCGGCATTCTCATAGTTTCTTACCTCATGGACGATACCATCAAGTCTGAAGAAGACGTTGAAAAGTATCTCGGCAAGAACGTTCTTGCGGTATTCCCGCTCGATCCTAACATCGAGGAGAAGACAAGGCGCGGTAAGTCCAAGCAGCAAAACAGACTTCTCAAGAAGCTTATTAGAAAAGAACGCAGAGCCAAAGCGTAGGAAAGGTGATCTAAGATGCAGAATATACAGATAGAATTACAGGAATTATCCTACGAGATGAACGAGGAGCTCAAGCAGCTCCGTGCAAACATACAGTTCTGCGGCGCAGATAAGAAGGTAATAGTTCTAACATCTGCTATGGCTCACGAAGGGAAGAGTCTTCTGTCTCTTGAACTTGCTCAGTCATTTGCAGAACTCGGAAAGAAAGTACTGCTCCTTGACATAGATATGAGAAAATCCATACTTCAGGAGAAAGTCATAGGCTCCGGCAAGGAAGTTCAGGGTCTTTCAGAGTTTCTTTCTGGTCAGACGGAACTTGAAAACATACGCTACAACTGGGAAGAGGGTGGCATACATCTCATCTTTGCAGGCAGAGTGCCTCCGAACCCGGCAGAGCTCCTTGCAAACGACATAATGAAGAAGCTTCTTGCCGATATGAGAGAAGAATATGACTACGTCATCGTCGACTGCCCGCCGGCAGGACTTGTCGTAGATGCATCGGTAGTCGCTCCTCTTTGTGATGGATGCATAGTGGTTATCAAAGCTGATGCTGTATCCAGAGCTCTTGCAGAAGATACTGTAAGAAAAGTCGAGAGAAGCGGATGCCCCATACTTGGAGTTGTACTTAATCAGGTGGACAACAGAAGAAGAGGTCGTTACGGCAAGTACGGTAAGTACAAGAAGTACGGCTACTACGGATCTTATTACGGTTATTACAAGTAGGTAATACTAATGCAGAAAAAAAATCCTGAAAAGCAGAAGACCAGATGAGCTTTGATGCGTATAGACTGTGTTGTTTACCTTGTATGCGCGGCTCTTGTGTTTTTCATTTACAAGATAAACAGCAGTGAGGTTCCATCTCATAGTATAGGCATAATGTATATCCTTGTTGGCCTTGTCTGCATTTGTATATCCCGTTCTGCATTTAAAGTGTACAGGCAGATTTGGCGCTATGCTGGTCCTGTGCAATACATACGTCTGATCCTCGCAGATGCCATAGCCTGTTGGGTTTCGTTAATACTTAGATACTTCCTTCCTGGCAAGCCGGTGTTCTTAAGAGTCGTATCTCTCTTTACTCTAAATCTGCTTGGATGTATAGCCCTTAGGCATCTCTATCAGTGGATATATCAGAATAGAGGCCTTCAAACAAAAAGAGAAAGGATACTCCTCAAGCTGTTGTTTTTCTTTACCGGAGCAAAGTTCTCTGAAGAAGAGATCAATCACATGAAGATCAGGATAGCCATAGTCGGAGCAGGCTCTGTGGGCGTAGCGCTTGCAGATGAACTTGAGAGCAATCCAAAATCTGCATATGCACCTGCATGTTTTGTAGATATAGATGAGAAAAAGGTCGGAAGAGAAATCGGGCGTATACCCGTAATTGCAGCAGATGAGAATGTAGCAAATAAGCTTAAATCTCTTGGAGTTCAGGAAATAGTCTTTGCTCTACCAAATATGAGCAATGAGAGAAGATTTGAACTCTACAATGCATACAAGGAACTTGGATACAAGATAAAGTCATACGACTATCCGACATTAAATGAAGACGAAGGCGGGCGCAGGACCATCCACGATTTCAATATCGAGGATCTTCTATTTAGAAGCGCAAACAACTTCCTTTCGGAAGAGACTATGTCCTGGTACAGAGGAAAGAATGTTCTCATAACAGGAGGCGGAGGATCCATAGGATCCGAGCTTGCAAGACAGATCGCAAAGTGTGATCCTGCAAGGCTGGTAATCTTGGATATATATGAAAATGGCGCATATGACCTGCAACAGGAACTAATACTAAAATACGGTGACAAACTCAATTTGAGAGTGGAGATAGCCGACGTATGTGACAAAGATCATATCGAAAAGATATTCAATGATCATACCCCGGATATAGTGCTCCATGCAGCGGCACATAAGCATGTACCACTGATGGAAAGAAACGTAATAGAGGCAGTCAAGAATAATGTATTCGGTACCCTCAATATAGTCGAAGCCTGCGAGAGACACGGGGTATCGAGATTCATAATGATTTCCACTGACAAGGCCGTTAATCCAACTAACGTCATGGGCGCCACCAAACGCATGTGCGAGATGATAGTTCAGTCAAGGACAGGAAGTAAGACTTCCTTCTCTGCAACACGTTTCGGCAACGTGCTTGGAAGCAACGGTTCAGTAATACCGCTCTTCAAACGCCAGATGGAAAACGGTGGACCGCTTACAGTTACAGATAAGCGTATCATCAGATACTTTATGACTATACCGGAAGCATCACAGCTAGTTATGACATCTGGCGCAATGGCAAGGAATGGCGAATTATTTGTCTTGAATATGGGCAATCCGGTCAGGATATGGGACCTGGCAGAGAACATGATTCGTCTTGCTGGGCTTGAGCCATACAAAGACATTGACATAGTCGAGACGGGACTAAGACCAGGTGAGAAACTATATGAAGAACTCCTTATAAAGACAGAAGAACTGGATACGACAGATAATAATATGATCTTTGTTGAGAGAGATAAGCCTCTTTCAATGGAAGAAGTAGAAAAGAAGCTTAAAGTCCTTGATGCTGCAGTAAAGACTGGAAGCAATAGGGTAGTAAAACAAGCT
>CAZTHD010000057.1:0-5813 GCA_964613315.1 uncultured Oscillospiraceae bacterium
GTGGAGCTGCTTTCAAAAGAACTTGAGAAAGGTTATTCGGAAATCCTTAAGGAGTATTGCGTCATAAGACACGGAGATGACGAAAAAGCGGATCTGTCCGGTCTTAGCGTCATAACCAGTGCTCTTGATGCCTACTTGAGATTTGCAAGTGAGTCTTCAGTTGATGATATCATCCCGAATGTACTTAGCAAGACGATCAGTTCAGGAAGCAGCAGGGAAGGTGCTCTTCACGTCTGCTCTATATCATCTGCGCTTTCCAGCTTAAGAGAAAATCTGTACGTATGCGGTCTTTCATCATCGGAGTTCCCGGGAAGTCCCTCTGAGAACTTCCTTCTTCTTGACAGCGATCTTAATCTTTTCGGACATGCAGATGCTCCGACTTCTTCAAAACGCATAAGCTCGAAGAAGCAGACGTTTTTGGATCTCATAGAGGTAGCATCCTGCTTAGATATTTCTACTTATCTTTCATATTCAGATTTTGACCTTGCGGAAATCAAAGATAAGAATCCATCATCGGCTCTTTACGAGATATATGAATCGGCAGCAAAAGATCCTTCCATGGAGAAGTTCAGATCTCTTCTCAGGCATACGGGATATTTCAAATCTGATATTTCTCCCTCAGAGGCAGTTGGGAAGGAAATTACATCAGGGCATATTGCAGAGCCCGGGCTTGATATACAGTCTCTTCCCGATTCGAAGGATGAACTGGACCGTGAGTGGTCGCCCACAGCCCTTGAATTGTATTTTCAGTGTCCAAGGCACTTCTATCTAAGATATATCGCAGGAATTGAAGAGCGGGAAGCAGATGATCCGTTTACAGTAATGACTGCAGCGGATCAGGGCAATATACTCCACGAAATGATGGAGGAAACAGCAAACAGATCTATCGATGAGGCGGAGTTCCAGAGACTTTCGGAAGAGAAGTTCGACAGTTTCCTTAAAAGAAGACCGCCCATACACAGGAATGAGGCGGATGCGCTGAAAAAGGAATTCCTTGAAATGATGGCCTTAGCTTACAAACAGGATCCTAAGAATGAAGCGATCAGTGCAGAGGATAAATACAGATTCACTCATTCGAGCGGTATAAAGATACAGGGAAGACCTGACAGAGTCGAAAAGACAAGTGCAGGGGAGTATATTATCGCTGACTACAAGACAAAGAGAACGACAGAGCATGAAAAGGATGATATAAACAGCTGTCTGCAGGTAGTTATTTATGCCTGGCTTTGCTCTCAGGCAGGACTGGATATCAAAAGCGCAGAATACAGATATGTACGCCTTGGAAAGACTGTAAGCTGTAGGATCGATGACGATATGTATTCAAAACTGAATGAAAAGCTGCTTCAGTTCAAACAGTCGATGGAAAACAACGATTTCCCGATAAACAAAAGCAATGATGCGTGTAAGTACTGTACGTTCGGAGACATCTGCGAATGGGATACGGTCACGGGGGAGGTAAAGGAAGATGAATAATCAGGATCATGATCAGAATTCCCGTGATAAGATCAGGAATGATATATCCCATAACTTCTTTGTGGAGGCTGGCGCAGGCTCAGGGAAGACCACTGTCCTTGTAGACAGGATGGTAAAGATGGTCGAAAGCGGAATAGATATAAGCAAGATATGTGCCATAACTTTTACAAAGGCCGCAGCTTCTGAATTCTACGCTAGATTCCAAAGCAAACTTTCTGAGTCTAAAAACCCTGTTGCAAAGGATGCTCTAAAGAATATAGACCTTTGCTTCATGGGCACCATAGATGCATTCTGTAATATGGTGCTTTCAGAACACCCCGCGGAAGCAAAGATCCCTTCGGATGCAAGCATAGTCAGCGAAGATGAGCTTGTGCAGCTTTGCAGAAGAGAGTTCTCGCGCATAAGGAGCGGAGTATACGAGACTGAGGATCCCGAGCTTAACGATCAGTGCAAAACTTTCGTATCCTACTTTTACAATGCAGAAGAGATTTTCTTAAAAATAGTTCCTAAACTCATGGATACGAGGAATGCAAAGCTGAACATTGCAAAAGAGGCTCCTGATCTGAGAGAGGAAAAGTACAAAGAAAAGATTGAAAATATCAAATCGATACTGATTCATCTTGCAAACGTCGAAGAAGCATCATACGAGAAAGGTAAAAACAAGGATTGTGACAATGCTTTGAAAGCCTTGAAAGACGGTATCAGGAACATAGACAGTGATTGGGAAGATAACCTTAGCAATGTTCTTTTCGTACTGGGTAAAATAAAGAAAATAAGGGTAAGCGCTGATTATGACATTGATAAGTTCGGACTGGGTTTTAATGATGTATTCGAGCCGCATACCGATAGTAAGTCGGATAAGGCTAAGTGGTATGAGATCCCCTCTGATGGAGATCCGCTTCTTATAAACGAGCTCAATAATGTCAGGTTTTCTCTTGCGACTGATTTCCTTTCAAAAAGTGCCAAGCTCATATCGGAAACGCTTAGAAAAGAAGGCAAGTTAAGTTATACCGATTATCTCTTTTATCTTAGAGAGATGCTCAAACAAGACGCAGAGAGCGGCGGCAAGCTCATAGATCATTTTTACAGCCGGTACAGTTATTTCCTCATAGATGAATTCCAGGATACGAATCCTCTTCAGGCGGAGGTATTCTTCTATTTGTGTGCAAAAGATCCCAAACCAAACTGGAAAGAGTGTGTTCCTAAACCCGGATCTTTGTTCATAGTAGGAGACCCTAAGCAGTCTATATACAGATTTCGAAACGCAGACGTCACTTCATACAAAAAGGTGAAAGCATTGTTTACAGGGGAAGTGGGTGAAGTATTGCTTCTAAGCAGGAACTTCAGATCTACAGATAAGCTCTGCGGATGGTTCAATGATGTATTCACAAGGCTGCTTCCTAAAGACACAGAAGACCAGAGCAAGTATGAGCCTATACCTCTAGGTGATAAGGATGAGTATAAAGGCAGCTTGAACGGTACTTTCAAATATAGTGTAGTAAATAAAAGGTCATATAAAGACAGCGATGACCCGGGAATAGTGTCAGAGATCATTTTAGGACTTGTAAATGATCCTGATGTGACCATCCAGGTAAGAGAAGGGGATAAGACTGTAGTCAGAAGACCGGAGTTCAAGGATTTTATGATCATAACGCCCAGCAAGACACATATGTCTTACTACATGAATTCTTTTTCAGAGAATGAAATACCTTTCAAGATAGAAGGAAAACTTCTTTTCAATGAATGCCCTGCACTCATAATGATATACAGGATAATGTCTGCCGTAGCTGACGTTTATGACAGAAAAAGCAGATTCGTGCTCAGCAGCCTCAGCGGATGTGACATATCAAAAGATGAATTAGACGAATACGTGCAAAAATCGAAAAATCTCAGTCCGGCAGCACTGTTTGCGTTGATTCTCGACAAAGATAAGATCTTCGCTAAAGCAGGTACTGAAAATGCGGAATACGTTTACTTCGCATTGGAACTACTGAGAAAAGCGGAGGCGGACGGAACGGTATCTTCCATACAGGACGGAGTAGAGTTTATCGAGAGTCTGTTCACAAAAGGCCCTGAACAGGAAAGGTGCATACAACTGCAAAGAGACAGCAACAGAGTTCATATGGCAAACCTGCATAAGGTGAAAGGTCTTGAAGCGCCAATAGTCATACTTGCAGATCCTAATCAATCTCAGCATATCCCCGATTTCAGGGTAGACTACAGTGGTGACGATCCGGAGAGATTCATCTTTAAGATCGACCCATCCTGCGGCACAACTAAGTACGCTGATGAAATGGCAGCAGAGCAGCGGACTCTTGACGCAGAACAGCAAAGACTTCTTTATGTGGCAGTAACAAGAGCGGAAGTTGCTTTGATAGCAGGAATTTCCACGTTAAAGAACGGGAGTCTTAATGAGAACAATCCTTGGGGCGTATTGGACGGATATATATCAGATGATATCAATAAGATCTCAAAACCCTATATCAGACAGTCAAAGGAAGATAAGACCGTCGATGCCGAAAAGTTGTATGACCAGGGTGAAAAGGATACAGTCATTAGAAATGATGCACCTCTTGAAAAGTCCTATGAGATCAAAAGACCAAGTACGATCAAGGTAAAAGGAGCCAGTGAGCCTGATGCGGACATAGAAGAAGCTGCAGAAAGCAGAAAAAGAAGCAGTATAAAGGATCCTGCGCTTGCCGGTACTATGGTGCATAGGGTCATGGAAGTACTTGTATCCTCTCAAAATAGAACAGATAAAGACGAATTGGTAGAAGAGACTCTTAAGGAATATGCAAACGGAGATACCTACTACAGAGATATATTGGGTTCTGTGATAGATACTGTAAGAAATGGTGGTTATGAACAGGAAACTAGCGTTGCACAAGATATCCTGAAAGAGCTTCTCTCAGCAGATAAAGTTTTTTGCGAACTTCCATTCTGCTATACGGAAGACAAAGAGCATATCTGGCATGGTATAATGGACGTGGTGTATTGCAAAGAAGGAAAGTGGCACATAGTCGATTACAAAACCAATGCTGATCCTGAAGATCTGGATGAAAAGTATGTAGAACAGCTTGACGCTTACAAAGCAGCGTTCAAGGAAATGACTGGTGAAACTGCCGATGCGATGATATATCATATTGATCTGGTTTCATAGAAGGAATATATAAATAACATGTATCTGTCGGATCAACTGGATAGACTATGCTTGACTGAATTAAAGGAGGAATAATATGGCAAATTATGTTTGCATCAGAGTGATAGCAAAGCCTGTAGAAGGTGCAGAAGAGTATTATAGAAAGTTGTGTACAGCTATCGAGGATCCAGACGAGTTTATTGAAGCCATAGAAGGTGATACAGACAGATTATGGTTAGATTATGACTATGAGCCTGTATATGATAGTGATTCTGCTTACTTTCAGTTAATTGCTAAATATAATTATCCTCGATATGAATTAGAAGAAGGTTTTAGCGAAAATTATATCGTGGATTATGATATCGTATTCGCCGACGAATTCGAAGATTATGACATAGATTATAAGTCCAATAATTTGGATGACATTTTACAAGAAACGGGGTGTATCGGAGTATACAGAAAAAAAATAATTCATTGTGAATATCCGAATGATGGATTCGATTATGAAGAGAAATACTTCTTTCCGCAGAACGATGACGAAAAACATTTAATGTATATATATGCTTGGGCAGATAGTTATTTTTCAGAAGTTGTAGATCGTAAGAAACTATATCACACAAACCCTGATGATCCAGAAGATGAATGCTATGATCTTCGTGATGAAATGAATTTGGAAGATTTTATTGCTAGGTTTACAATTTGACCCAACTATAAATATTTACAGCTGTCGATGATATTTAATCTATCATAGTTTTTGTAGTATTGAAGGAGAAAAATAATCGGAGAAATAACAAATGATGCTTACATGGCAGCATTCAGGAAATGACCGGAGAATCTGCTCATGCGGTGATATATCATATAGATTTAGTTTATACACAAGGAGGATCATAGTATGTCGATCGATGAAAAAGAACTACTTATAAACCAAGAAGAATACAAACTTGCTGCAGAGAAAGCAAAAGAAAGAATTAACAAGCCAGGATATTTATTCTTGGACGATATCGATGAATCTTTATATGAATCCAAAAGAGAGGATTTTATAAACAAGTTTGGTCCAAAAGCACTACGGCAATTGATTGATTCAAAGAACGCTTTAAGTATTTTTTATGATGAATCAAAAAAGGAGGACACACTTTTTAAATACATAGGAAGAGATGATGATTATAATCTTTTCTTTGGCGGTATTGGAAACGAAACTCGA
>CAZTHD010000057.1:5823-7455 GCA_964613315.1 uncultured Oscillospiraceae bacterium
AACGGATGGTACTATAATTCAAAAAGAGATGAAGTGTCAATAGATAAAAATACGGCGGAACAGTATGGAGAAATAATTCTAGATGCTTTAATAAGAGGATCAAAAAAGATTGACGATTGTGACTGTAATACTTTGAGGGAATATGAAAATCTAGATAAAGATTTAAAAAAAGAATTATATATTAATACGAGGCATCATCAATATGTGTGGGTAACTACCTGAGCCTCCCAAGGCAATTTCACATCAATATTTGAACATCTAAGCATGATCATATCCATCATGTTATCAATGTTTCGAAAACCATATGCCATACGGATCGTAAGCTTGATCTTGTTGTTTACAGCTTCTATCCTGGCATTAGATAAACCATGCTCAAGTGTTGCAATGATCGCATCATAATGCCTTCGGATCTTCCTTTGAAGCTCTACGAACTCCGGGATCCTGCAGTGCTGTGCCCACTTTATGAAATGATCAAGCTGTGTTTTACCGGTCTTAGCATCCTGTTTGAAGACGAGACGAAGCTCCTCTTTCAGCAGATATGCGCGGTAAAGTCTTTTGTCCTTTTTGGCTATCAGTTCGATCTGAGCCTGCTGGTTTAGGGTAAGATGCTCAGGAGCCTTGCCAAGAGCAAACTTGCTGCCCTTAATGTCCTTTGCTGTTGTATCAGGTTTTGGTGCATCAGCAGGAGGTCTACCGACCTTACGCTTTGGACTGCCGGTGACCTTCTTTCTGGCATCCTTAGCGGCTTTGGCGCGAACATCGTCGAGTGCATCCATTGCCCAGCTTACAACATGGAATGGATCGACACACCTCTTAGCATCAGGGCAAAATTCGTTGATACAACCTTGTATCCATTTAGCTCCGTCACCGGATACCAGTTTGATGGAAGCAAGCTGCTTTGGGCTAAGAGCCTTGAAAAACTCGCTGAATACAGCCTTTCCATGACCTTCATGCAGCCATACTACTTTGCCTGTATCATGGTTAACAACGACAGTAATATATTTGTGGCCTTTCTTGTAGCTTGTCTCATCGACACCGATATTTACAAGGCCGTCAAAACGGCTCTTGGGATCAAAGTCGATATCATCTCTGACGCGGCTTATGATAGGACCCACAGTATTCCATGCTATTCGCATGAAACCGGCAACTACCTTGCGAGAGCAGTTAAGTGACAGCCAAGCTGCCATATGTTCAAACTCGTATGTAAATGATGAATCATGACGGGCCCATGGAACAGATGCTGTGACAACGCCGTGCTTAGGGCACCGGACGCGAGACACGTCTGCTCTAAGGTATACGATATGAGTGTTCCAGTCGCATGTTCGCCAGAGTTTAAGACCTCTTCCGGCATCATAGCGAGGGCTTTTTCTACCGCATAAACTGCAGCAGCATTGTTCACCCTTAGTTGGATGGACATCGATGGTCAGTGAACCATCAGCATTAAAATTAATATCATCGATAGCAGTGTGCTTGACATTCAGTATTTCTTTGAGTATTGTTTTGGTAAGCATACAGGCTCCTTTAGCAAGATTATTTTTTTCGACGAAAATATCCTACTGGAAAATGTATGCTTATTCAATTGTTTTCAAGGGTTTCAGGAATTTCGTCACCCACACATGTTAATCAAGAGCC
>CAZTHD010000058.1:0-7455 GCA_964613315.1 uncultured Oscillospiraceae bacterium
AATCAGGCTCATATTTAATTTTTGCCACAAAACCTCAAAAGAACAGCATTTAGAGTGAGTTTTCCTTTTATGTTTTTGGCATACAAAAAGAGCGACACGCTAAAAAGCGATCGCTCTGGCCATTAACTGATGAACATATTATTATTTCTCTGACGCAGCAAAGAAATTGAATCCTTGTTTATAATACAGCATGGACTATGGAAAAGTCAAATATCAATGTTGATTATTGGATCAATGCCCTATTCAATAACGATTTATATCCATCATCTCTGGCACATACATTGCCACCTCATTTAGCAATTTCTCCAAAGAATCTGATTCTAATACAAGTCCTGGTATTTCTTCGCTCGTTGCGATCCATACCTTTGCATCTGCATCCCACATATACTTAATAGTAAAATCCATTGTTACTGTTCCTCTGAATTCCCTTGACCAAAATCATCTGATAAATCGATTATAACACTATCTTGTCTATTTCTAAATTCAGTTCCTGCCCTGTCCTAAACCCCTTTGCAAATCCGATAAGTTCTATATCTCCTAGAATCTCATTGAAAGCATTTTCGTCTATACTGGGATTCGCTGATAAGAATTTATCGATCTTATCCTGCACTTCCTTCGGGTTAAGAGTATTAGGCATTAGTTTATCAAGTAGTTTATGTTCCATATTTGTTCCTTCCTTTCAAATATAAACTTTTCAAAAAATATGGCGTATACGAACAATGTTACATTGTTACTAACAACAACTATTAGGAGTATAGCAGATAAAGACTCGGAGAACTAAGTCTCCGAGCCTTAAAGATCCCATACCCCTTTCTATCAAAACAATTCGGGTCCGGATGAATCATCCTGCGGCACAGTATCATCTTCATTCCATGGCAGAAGTGCACTGCAGCCTTTCGCCATTTCCTTTGGCTTATACACCGTGTTCTTAAGAGCATATATGTTCTTAGACAGCTCCCCGGGCTCCACCTCTTTATAAGCTTCATTAAAGATGTAGATCCTGCTGTCCATCATATCGAGAGCATGAAGGACGGCGGCTTCCGGAATCGCAGGTTCTACTATCGCTCCATACTCAGGGATTCCATGATGTGATGCGATCATATGCTGAAGAAGAGTGACCCTCTCTAAATCATAAAGAGCATACTTTTCAGGCCAATCAACAGTGAAATCTTCAAGCATCATAGCCCCTATAAGAGAATGTCCAAGAAGTCTGCCCTCGCTTGTATACTCTATTTTCCCGAGCTTAGAAGTCTTCATTTCGCGGATCTTACCGATATCATGAAGAGCCGCACCGCATACAAGCAGTTCTCTATCAAGCGAAGGATAGTTGACAGCTACATACATTGCCTCCTGTACCATTGCTGCGGTATGCATGAGAAGTCCTCCGACTTTATTATGATGAATGGATCTCCCTGCGGCCGCAGTCATGAACTTGCACTTGTGAGTCTTTAATACCCTCAGTGTGAATTCCGAAATCGGCTCAAAGTGATCGTCCCTTTCAGAAGGTGTATGACAGGTCTCTACATTGCATATAAGCTGCATCCACAGCTTATCAAGATCGGCGTCCGGCTTCGGGATAAAATCATCTACACTCACATCCTGAGAAGAGCTTTCCGTGATCCACTCAATCATATAGCTTTTATCATTGTTGTAGGTATTGACCTTTATTCGTGTGAGGGCAACGGTCTCTGCCTCTACACCTTCCTCAGCAAGATCTTTTTTTGAAGTATCAAACTTCCTTGCAGTGATAGTGCTCTCGCCATCGGAAAGCTCTATCTCTGTAAAAGGCTTTCCGTTCCTTGCTGTCTTTTCATTAATAGAGAGGACCAGTACCTCTCTTGTGTATTCATTGTCTACTTCCATTTCCCTAAAAGATACCATGTTTATCATACCAGTCTCCTTTCTTAGACTACTTTTCAAAATCTATCTCAAATGCTTTTGCGCCGTTTCCAAGCTCTATAGACTTTAAAAGACGCAGAATGCACTCCTCGTTGATTGGATCGCAAAGAAACAGATTGACAGCCTTAAACAAGGCATATTCGCTCAGGCCTCTCTCCTTACACCAGTCACTGATCTCCTTATATACCTCATCTGTAAAGGTCACATTAATAGTTTTGCATTCATCAGAATCATCATAGTTAAGGATGATTGCCTGATATGCCGCATCCGTTATAAGGTCAATGATCTTTTTACAGTCTTTGCTGACCATTGCATCCTTTTCATGTTCAATAGGAATCGACACGATCCTTGCGCTGTTGACTTTGGTAAGCTTTGATCTGCATATGGCAAGGTATACTCCCTTTGCCAATCTTTCGATCTTTGTGATCTCGTATCCGAATAATTCGTTTAACATTTCTTTATATCTCCTTTTCCTTTTTTGAATTAACTGTATGGTTTTCGCCTTTAAGACCTGCATAGATATCGGTAACGGTCTTAATAAGGACTATGTAGTCCGGAGTAAGATCTCCAGCCTTTTCTATCCTTATAAGCTCCTCGCATAGTCTTATCATTTCCTCTTTGAGTGCCTTATAGACTTTGGGATTGCCAATGACGGTTATGGTAGCCCCAAGCATATTGCTTGTAAGAAAGTTCTGCTTGGTATGACCTGATGCTTTTGCCAGCCTGTTTATCGTCTCGTTTTCTTCAGGAGATACCCTGAAAGCTATAGTAAGGTATCTCCATCGCCCGCTTCTATCCCTGTTCTTTTCAGACATCAGTACATCCCTCCTATCTCATCCAATTTTGATGCCATGTCCTTCTGTACTGACGGAAACATATGAGCATACCTGTAAGTGATCTCGACACTCTCATGTCCTACTCTTTCAGCTATAGATACTGCACTGTATCCCATATCTATAAGGAGGGATACATGGCTGTGCCTTAAGTCGTGGACCCTTATTTGCTTAAGTCCCGCCTTTCCCCCATACCTGTGAAGATTTCTGCTAAGAAATGATTTCGAAACAGGAAACAGTCGATCTGTAGGTTCAAGAGCATAGTTCATTGCTATGTAGTCCTCAAGTTCTTCTTTAAGAAACTTTGGCATTGTTATAGTCCTATTGCTCTTTACCGTTTTCGGACTTGTTGTATACTCTCTACCATTGATATGGTGATATGTCTTGTTGATGTCTATCGTTCCTTTTTCGAAATCGATATCATCAAGAGTCAAGGCAAGAAGCTCTCCTTCACGTATGCCTGTCCAGTAAAGAACCTCGAAACAGTAGAAGGCCTCCGGACTCTCCATTACTTCATTTCTGAATCTTTCATATTCGTCCCTGGTCCAGAAGTTTAGTTTTATACCTTTATCCGTTCCCATATTCCCGACTATTGCCGCAGGGTTACTCTTAAGTCCCAGATATTTAACTGCGAAGTTCAGCATTGCACTCAGCTGAATATGAACCGACTTAAGGTATGATTTGGAAAAATGATTTCCTGTTCTTGGATTGATCTTTGCTATCATCAAATTCTGCCATTTGACAACATCTGCAGTTGTAATCTCCGATAGTTTCTTCTTACCAAAATACGGAAGGATATGCTTGTCTATGATATTGGTCTTATTGACTTCAGTGCTGTATTTAACCTGTGGAAGTCTGTCAGTCTTGTACCTTTTAATGAATTCCGCAAAGGTCATATCGACATCGTTTGCCTTGTTAAGCTTGAACTGTCTTTCCCACTCAAGGGCTTCTCTCTTGGTAGGAAAACCTCTTTTATGAATACTTTGAACGTTACCCATCCAATCCTTGTACCTAAACTGGACAGTCCAAGTATTACTCTTTTTATCCTTTGTTGCTGGCATGTCCTCATTTACCCCCTTTCTATGCTACTCCGCCATAAGTCTTTTCTTCGAAATAGACCCTGTTAATCTTGCCTGCCACAACGATAAAACCCTTTGCCTTAAGTTCGCTGTTGAGAGACCTTATGATTTTGTAGGCCTTTGATGTGGATATACCCATGTACTCTGCTACATCGTTTACATCTAGAAACTTTTTGTTTTCCATCTTCTTTTTCCTCCTCAAATGGAATTTCCTTAGATCGAAAACAAAACACCGTGCAGGCCTTTAAGCTCTACACGGTGCAACTTGATATATTCAAACGATTACTGACAAAGAATCACGTGGCTTGGTATTGTAAAACACTTTGCCAAAATGTAAAATACCAATTGCGGTGCGACATTGTCGTTGTGTAGGTGCTCTGATCACCTGCGCAGGTTCTTAAGGAGCGCCAACTCCTAAGAACTGCCGTATATTTTGTTTTCCTATGTTTTATCTGCCTTGATTATACTACATGCCAGCATGTATGTCAAGATATTTATGCCAGCATGTATAAATTAATTGCGATTATATATGCATGAGATATAATAATATAGATAATAGGAGTAATAATGATATGTCAACAGAAGCAAAACGAGAAGCAAATAAGAGATATAACGAAAAACTTGAGATGATTAGTATAAGAGTGCCTAAGGGTGAACCCAATCTATTCAAAGCGCATGCGGCCAAGCAAGGTGAATCGCTGACTGCATTTTTAAGACGTGCAGCACTAGAAACCATTGAACGCGACAACCTCAAATAGTTTCATATTCATTTTTTAGTAATAACTATAAAAAAAGAATCTCTAGATATTTATTACCTAGAGAGGGTAATCAAATTTGTTGAGGGTCTAACTTGAGGGTCATTTTTGAGGGTCGGCGTTGAGGGTCTGAATAATCATAAAAAAATGGCGGAGGCATTCACTTGCTTCCGCCTTACTCTTTTCTTAAGATGTTTTTTACCAATCATTATGAAAAAAGAAGCTGAGGGGAAGCCCAAGAAGGTAGCGAAATTGGCGGGACTTAACAAGTTCTTGAGAATCTACTACTCAAGAGTGATGGAGGTGCATAACTGCTAAGCGGGCAAACATGTAATATTAAACGAAGTCGGTAAAAGACCGGCCATTTTGTAATGCATCAAAGCAAAAGTGAAACCTGCCAGCAATCTCAAATTAAGGCTTGATTTATGTTATCAGGTTTTGGTGTAGTTGGTGTATAAGGATTCATATAGACAGACCAACTCTCCCCTCCTCATACGTCATGTTATTTAGTATAGATCTGCAAAAGAGAATGAAGTATACTCTCCAGTGCTCTGATTGTACAGGATCCCATGATTCGCGGCACAGTTCATGGCATACATTTCTCTGGGAAAAACATAGTGCACTAATGTACACTCTCTTAAATCCGCTACATACATATCTTTTTCGGAGCCAAAGATGTATAGTTTGTCGTTATCCATATACATTGAAAAGACTTTTAGAATTCCTTTATCAAGGATCATTTTTTTAAAACTTAGATCTAATGATAAAAGCTCGTCCTTGCTTTCGGAATAATACTGACCTATATATATGTCCGGATTATCTTCATACCCATCAGTGAATACAACGTATTTGTCGCTTAGTAATACTCTTGCAGGTTTTACACCTTCATTTACCTTCATCAGAGCAATGCCGTTATTGATTTCCTTGCTTGCCGATGCTATACGAACAGCAACATATAAATCCCCATTGATTTCATAAGTTAAAGCAGTGTGGTTTCTGTACTCGTTGGGATTTTCAAAGGCAGAATAACTCATAAGATCTTCCTTCCCGGGTTCGATCTTATCATTTAATGCATCATAGAATTCAATCCACATTGCATCGCTTACGTGCCTGTATATCATAAGGTGATGAGTACCACCTATTGTGACGATCTCTTCATTCGAATAGGATGCAAGCTCTTTTATTCCATCATCGCTGAAGCGGAAAAGAATGGTATTTCCTGAGTTAATGTCTTTTATTAAGGAGTATAATACATTTCCTATGGCGATGCTTCTCTGGATCACTACGGAGGTATCTTTTTCCCAAAGAATCTGATTGAATCCATCAATATCGTTTATATGCTGGAGTATGCAGTACTCATCCTGATACATCTTGCTACCAGCCTGATGGGTGAGCACTAAAAAGTATTGCCCTGTTGTTGACCCGTAAGGAATGAAGTCGCACAAATAATCACTATACTCATCCGGAAGCTTCGATATTCTCGGCCGCCATTCTTTTTCTGTTACACTAAAGAGAATGCCATCAGATACTGCTGTGTTGTCTCCATCTTTGCCGCTACATGAAACACATACGGTTATCATCAACAACACTAATAATAAACATATCAGTTTCTTGTCTATTATCATTGAAACACCTTGTATGAACATATATATTCGTAAGCTATATTTTTATGATATAAATGTTGTTAATAGCATATTAAATATCGTCCACTGACCGCATGTATACTATTGTACGCTTGGGATACCGGAACCACGTGGGATCCGTAATACGATGGACTATTGTGTGGATCATATAAAGTCATAGTCGAGTTGGGTCCGTTAAACCTCTGTATAGCAATATAATGATAATCGGTATTTCCTCCGTAATATCCAAGATAACTGGTAACAGCATGGAGAATCGGTATCCTTCCGTATATCAGACTATCCTGTACGTAGTTTTGAAAATCTGATAACGACTTGTTTGTCATATTGATATAGGTATACTGATATGAAGCTACATAATTATTCAGTCCTGCCGCGAGCAACCATACCATTGTTTCGCCATATGATTGAGTCTGCATAACACCTGCCAGAGTATAAACTTTAGCAGCATTTGTAGAACCGAATACATTTCCAGATACTCCTGCGCCAATCAATGCCATAAGGCCTGATGCAGGGCCACATGTAATCCCGTCTGGTTGTTGAACAAGGCTTGTCGATACCCAATTATCGTAATAGGTCTCTGTACGCAGTGATTGCTCTTTTGTTGTCCTGTGGTGAGATAGTATTCTTTCAAGATTACCTATTGCCGCATCTGGATCAACTTTATAATGCATAGCGAATTCAGGATATTCCATGTATTCTCTAAACAGAGCTTCAAGATCATCTGAAGTGAATGAACTGTTTACGCTTTGTGCATATACAGCCGGTAATGTTGCCAACACCAGCACAAGAGACAGTATGATAGTAACTATCCTCTTCATCATTATTCTCCTCCCATAATAACTGTAATAAGCTGTTTAAAATATTGAAAACATGTTTTCTAAATAAATGTTAACATTAAAAGAATTTGTTTTCAATGCTTATTTAAGGTGTATGATCCATTTAGTCAATATCAACTTGCAATTACTTTTGCATTTAAACAAGAAAACCTCAAAACTATATATCATCTGCCAATTCCCTCATATATAATGTACAACTTTATATATTATAGCATTTTGATACTCGTATAAAAAGGGAGACCCTATTTTATGTATTTGCGGCCTATTTTATGCATTTGCAACCAAAGTGCAACCACGAGGGCAATAAAAACCCGCCAACCCTTGAAATTACTGGGCTGGCGGGTTTGCCGCTACTATTCCCACTCTCTGCATTGAGTGTGAATGACGCTATACACGCCTCGTTTTTCTAT
>CAZTHD010000059.1:0-7371 GCA_964613315.1 uncultured Oscillospiraceae bacterium
CGATCGCTATCGAACCGGGACTCCGTTTCGCTATTCGTGAAGGCGGCAGAACAGTCGCTTCCGGAGTTGTTGACACAGTTATCGAGTAATACGATCCCGAAAATCAAGACTATAAAGGAGCTGCTCAATGCAGCTCCTTTTTTAATGTATCTTTTGTGCGGCATCTGCACTCTTGTCAATTTTTTGATCTGATATTACAAAAAAGTACCATGCACGGACACGTAGTATGATAAAATATATGACAAGAAAATGTATAAAAGCATTAGCTTTGGAAAGGTGTTTAGCATGAAAAAACTGATTTCAATTTTTATGGCATTTGCGATGATATTGTCCTTCGCAGCGATGATGCCCAAGGATATCTATGCTGAAGAATCAGAATGGAATCTGGTAGCGAAAAAGACGGATATCGAATTCCCGGAGGTCTATGGCAACCGTGTCTTCAGCTTTTACAATACGGCAGGATATTTAGACGTGATGGCCCCTTCACTTATTAGCGAAGAAGAAGGATACATGATCCAATACGGCCTAATAGGACCGGACGGAAAATATCTGATACCTCTTAAGGATTTCTACGGCAGTCCTTTATATAACACCATAGGAGACCAATACCTCATATTCGACGATATCATCTGCGATGTACATCAGGGTTATTATACCCTTGACGGAAACAAAGCCTTCGATATCGATTTCTACGAGGAAGGCGCATACGTCAGCACCAGAAGGATACTTCCTTTCTACGGCGGAAAGGGCGTAGTGCAGTATATAGCGGATGGAGTCAACGGGCCTATATACACCATCAACACAAAAGGTGAAATATTAAAAGAGACAAAATGCATAGGCAACTTCTATTATGCAGGCTGCGGCATATATTTTTACAACACCAACGATGAGGATGGGAACCAGCGTTACGTATATTACGATTACGACGGGATTGAGCTCTTCGCTCTTGAAGGTCATCACTACGTGCCTTTTGGAGGTACGGGAGTGTTCTGCGAGGGATTGGCATGGGTCAGAGACAAGGATACCAGCCTCGTGGGCTTTATCGATACGACCGGAGCGGAAGTCATACCCTGCATGTACAGAGAGATCGACGGTTTCCTCGGAGGGATCTCAGGTGTTCAGGATGCCGAGAGCGGCGACTGGGGAGCGATAAACAAGAAAAACGAGATCGTCATCCCCTTCGAATACGAAATGGTATACGGCGGTGAAGACGGCCTCATAATGGCTCAAAAAGATGGGAAATGCGGCTTTATAGATCTTAACAATGACGTGGTCCTTCCCTTTGAGTATGACAAACTTACAGCTTACGAAAACGGTACGGCATATGGTCTTAAAGACGGCTGTCTCTACGTCATAAAGAACAGCAGCGGAAACGTTGAAGTCGTCAATACGGCGGAGGACAGCAGCTCCGTAGATGTTTCCGTCGATGGAAACACGATCACAGTGACTGCTGAAGTACCCTGCAGGCTCGGTTACCTCTCAGACGGACAATATGTCGCCCTGCCGGCAACGGCAAACGGTGACGGCAGCTACGATTTCACGGCTCCTGAAGGAGTGGAAGAGGTGGTATTGGTCGTGAAGGGAGACGCCGATCTCTCCGGTGAATTCGATTTCTTCGATGTGGTCTCGGCCAAGGCCATGGATCTCTATCCCGATGAAAACGCTTCAGCCGAACAGCTTTTCGCTATGGATATCGACGAAGATGGAGAATTCGGATTCTTTGACGTCATACTTATCAAGGCTGCAGATCTGGGCAAGACCCAATTCAGCTGGTAATACCATCAGGCATTACGAACAAAATAATCTTAATAGCATATTTCTCTTTGGAGCTGCTTAATGCAGCTCCTTTTTTTATTGATAAAAAAGGGTATAATGATATAATACAGTGTTTGGAAAAGCATATAGGTCACAAACGGTTTATCCGTATACACAAAGATCATGATATTAAAAGGACTTGAAGAAACTGAAAGATTCGGAAAGGAATTTGCAGAGAGTCTGAAAGGGGGGAGCGTCGTTGCTCTCATAGGCCCTTTAGGCGCAGGCAAGACTACTCTTGCAAAATCCATAGCAAAGGGACTTGGGGTCACTGAGACTCTCACAAGCCCCACCTTTACCATTGTCCAGGAGTACGAGAGCGGAAGGCTTCCTCTTTATCATTTTGACGTGTACAGAGTATACGATGAAGAAGAACTCTTCGAGATGGGATTCGAAGAGTATCTTAAAAAGGGCGGGGTCTGCCTCATAGAGTGGGCTGATCTCATAGAGGATATGCTTCCTCCTTACACTGTGACTTTAAAGCTTTCATACGGCGAAAATGATGACGAAAGGGTCATTGAAATATGCTGATACTTGCAATAGAAACTACAGGTCCTGTTTCCAGCGTAGCGCTTTATAGGGACGGGATCATAACTGAAATAAAGAATGAAGACAGCTACTCCCATCTGCAGCAGCTCATGCCCATGGTAAAGAGTCTGATGGATGAGGAGAAAGTCAAGGGTGAGGAACTCGACGCCATAGCCGTATCTCAGGGCCCCGGGTCTTTTACGGGCATACGCATAGGTATGGTGAGCGCCAAGGGCCTCGCTCAGGTTTGGGACAAACCCATCGTGGAGGTCCCCACTCTTGCGTCTTTTGCCTTCAGAGACTATGCTTGGGAGGAAGAGGAAAAAAAATATCTCTACTGCCCCGTCATAGATGCAAAGATGCATCAGGTCTATGCAGCAGCCTATGAAAAGAATAATGAAGCAGCTGTAGTCCCCGGAGCTTCCTATTATATCGACGAATACCTGCAGCTTCTTGAGGAAGCTGCAAAGGACTACGACGCAGTGGTATTCTTCGGAGATGGTCATGAAGTATACGGAGATAATATGGCCGCTTTTGACATACTCCATGCTATAGCTCCCGAAGAAGATCTTTGCCAGTCGGCTCTTGGCACAGCAGTCCTCGGAGCAAAGCTTTTTGAGCAGGGAAAGATGAAAAGCTGCTATGATGCGCAGCCTGAATATTTCAGACTTCCCGAAGCAGAGAGAAAGTTCAGGACAAAGAGCCTTAAGCTCCTTCCTGCTTTAGAAGATGATCTTGAAAGGATCACGGAGATAGAGAATGCAGCCTTCAGCGAACCTTGGACCAAGGCTATGCTGAAAGAGGATATAGACAGGTCTTTAGAAGACGGGAGGCTTTTATTCCTCACGGCAAGGGATCCGGAGGAAGGCAGTCAGCCTTGCGCATATATCATCGCATTCATGATCCCCGGGACCTTTGCTGAAGTTCAGAATATCGCCACGGCTCCCGAGAGAAGGCGCCAGGGCATAGCGAGGAAAATGATGCTCGAGATAATATCAAAAGCAAAGGAAGAGAAGATAAAAGAACTTGAGCTCGAGGTAAGAGCCGGCAATACTCCGGCCATCTGCCTTTACGAATCCCTGGGCTTCGAGAGAACGGGCTTAAGGGAAAAATATTATCAGGACGGATCCGATGCGATCCTCATGACAAAGAAGTTATAGATATGAAAGACGGCAGATTACTTACAATGGGGATAGAGTCGAGCTGCGATGAAACGGCAATAGCAGTTCTCGCAGACGGAAGAGATATGCTCTCGAACGTCATCTCATCCCAGATCAGCATACATACGGTATATGGCGGAGTGGTTCCTGAGATAGCCTCAAGGCATCATCTAAACAATATCCCTTTCGTTTTCAGACAGGCTCTGGATGAAGCTGGAGTGTCTTTGGATGAAATAGACGAGATAGGTGTTACGGCAGGCCCCGGACTTCCGGGAGCAGTGCTCATGGGAGCTGCCTTTGCAAAGTCAGTTTCCATGGCCTCTGGCATACCCTTAGTCGGAGTACACCACATCCAGGGACATATAATGGCAAACCTCATAGAGCATCCTGAGATAGAACCTCCTTTTCTTTCCATGGTGGTATCGGGTGGCCACACCCATATAATACAGGTCCTTGGATACAACGAGTTCAAGATCTTGGGCTGTACCAGAGATGATGCAGTGGGAGACGCCTACGATAAGGTGGCAAGGGTCCTGGGCCTTGGCTATCCCGGAGGGCCTAAAGTAGACGCCCTTGCAAAACAGGGCGATCCCAATGCCATAGAGTTCAAGAGGGTATATCTTGAAAAGGGCAGCCTTGATTTTTCACTTTCGGGAACAAAGACCGCGGTCATCAATTATATGCATAATGCAGAGCAAAAGGGGCTCGAGGTAAACAGAGCTGACGTTGCTGCTTCTTTTCAGGAGGCTGTCATAGACGTTTTGGTCGACAAGACTATGCTGGCAATGAAAGAAACTAAAGCTCCTTATCTCGTACTTGCAGGAGGCGTTGCCTGCAACTCAAGGCTAAGGGAAAGGCTCGAAAAAGCTCTTGAGGAAAAGGGTAAGAAGCTGTACGTTCCGTCTCCCATACTTTGCACGGACAACGGCGCAATGATCGCGGCTGCAGCTTACAGGAAGGCCAGGGAAGGAAAGTATGCTACGCTGTCTTTGGACGTGTTCCCCGGGCTCAATATAGAGACAGGGCTCCACAAACTTGAAGAATAAAAAATCTCCCCGCCGTAATGGCGGGGAGTTCGTTTATGCTAGTTATTTACTTTCGATACTTTCTTCTACGTATTTTACCAGATTTGCCACGATGTTGAACTCTTCTGTCTTTTCATCGGGGATCTCTATTCCGAATTCGTCTTCGATCTGAGTAAGTACGTCTACAGCGTCAAGGCTGTCTGCATTGAGGTCGAGCATCAGGTCTGTTTCCGGTTTGATGAGTTCCGGATCGATCTCCAGCTGTTCCGCAATAAGGTCTCTTATTTTTTCAAATACCATTTAGTACCCTCCTTATTTGTTCCCGCATCCTGCAGGGAACCGTTTGTTACTGAAGGATTATACCCGAAAAATACAAATAAATCAATACTAACAGGATATATGAGCGGAATTGTCATCTGTGTGGGCATCTGGTCAGTATGGGGATCACGATCTGCAAATATGTGCCCGATATTAGCCGTATTTGGAAATTATATTGATTTAAGGAAACATAAAGGATATAATATGGATATATAAAGGAAAGGGGATAAGCAGGATGACTTTAGATGAGATGAAAAGAAGAAAAAAGGAGCTGGGACTTACCAATGAAATGATAGCGGATAAGACAGGTATTCCTTTAAGCACTGTGCAGAAATTTTTCAGCGGACATACCAAAGCTCCGAGGTACAGTACTATCATGGCCATAGAAAGTCTTTTAGAAGAGCAGCCGGAAATGAAAGAAACGGTGATGCCATATGAGGCTTCAAGAACAGACTACACCATTGACGATTATTATGCTCTGCCGGACGATGTGAGGGTGGAGCTCATAGATGGAAAGTATTACGATCTGGCTTCGCCGACAGTACAGCATCAGAGACTGGTTGCCCGTCTATGGGCTCAGATCGACGATTTCATTCGGTCAAAAGGCGGAAAATGTGAAGCTTTAATGTCTCCGCTTGACGTGAGGCTTGATCTTGATGACAAGACTATAGTCCAGCCTGACGTTATGATAGTATGCGATCCCAAAAAGACGGAAGAGGGAAAAAGAGTCGAAGGCGCCCCTGATTTTGTCGCAGAAGTGTTCTCTCCCAGTACTGCAAGAAAAGATTTTACTTTGAAGTATTGGAAGTATAAAAATGCCGGTGTTAAAGAGTATTGGATGATAGACCCGGAGAACAAGTCAGTATTCAAATGTGACTATTCACAGGAAAAGCTGATAATGGAGATCCATGATTTCTCTGAAAAGATCCCCCTTGCCATATACGGTGGAGAATGCCTTATAGACTTTTCCATATCCAATTTTTTGTTGTAAGCATTCGGTCTTTGGTTTATAATAACCAAAAAGAAATGTCCCAATACTTGTTGTTCCCACGGAAGCAGGCGCTTCTTAAGCTGAAACACTTCCTATGATCCCCCTTGATAATTAATTAACGAGACTGTTTTGCATTATTTATGTGCATTGATTTGAGGTAAACTATGATCCCCGATATTTTGAAAGACAAGAAACTGGCCGAGCTCAGAGAGATAGCTGCTGCACTTAAAATAGAAAATGCGGCAAAACTCAAGAAAAGCGAGCTCCTCGAGATCCTGACCAGGATGCATGAAGAGGCTCAGGCCCAGGGCGCTGTGGAAGAAACTAAAGAAGAGATCGAAGCAGAACCTGAAAAGAAAAAGACCGTAAGAAAAAGAAGTACAAAGAAAGAAGAGGCTCCTGAGGAAGCCGAAAAGAAGGAAGAGGCAAAAGAGAGCTCTGAAGAAGCGGAAGAAAAGGAAGCTGTATCTGAAGAGCCGGCCGGATCTTCTGAAGAGCGCACTGAGGAAAGAGAACAGGAAGACAACCGTTTCGAAACTACAGGTATCCTGGATCTTGCAGAAGCCGGCTTTGGATTCCTTCGTTTTGATAACTTCCTTACTTCAGACAGGGATATATACGTTTCTCCCGCTCAGATAAGAAGATTCAATCTGAAAACCGGAGACGAGATATGCTGCATAGCGAGAAAGCCGGGAACCGGAGAAAGGTTCGGAGCACTCCTTTACGTAAAGACCGTTAACGGAGATGAACCGGGAGTCGCAAGGAACAGGAAAGACTTCTCGATGCTCACTCCCATCTTCCCTAACGAGAGGATAAACCTTGAGAAAGGGTCTTCAGTACTCTCCATGAGGCTTGTAGATCTTGTTGCGCCCATAGGAAAGGGCCAAAGAGGACTCATAGTTGCTCCGCCCAAAGCAGGAAAGACTACTCTTTTAAAACAGATAGCTCATGCCATAGAAGCACAGAATACAGGAGCGGAACTCATAGTTCTCCTCGTCGATGAAAGACCAGAAGAAGTCACGGACATGCAGCGTTCCATAAACGGCAAGGTCATTTATTCGACCTTCGACGAGCAGCCCCAGCACCACGTGAAGGTGGCGGAAATGGTCCTTGAAAGGGCTAGAAGGCTCGTAGAGCACGGTAAAGACGTCATAATACTCCTCGACTCCATAACAAGGCTCGCAAGAGCATACAACCTGGTCGAGCCTAGCTCCGGAAGGACTCTTTCCGGCGGTCTTGATCCCGTCGCTTTATACAAGCCCAAAAAGTTCTTCGGCTCTGCAAGGAATATGGAAGAAGGCGGCAGCATAACCATACTGGCTACGGCTCTCATCGAGACCGGAAGCCGTATGGACGACATGATCTACGAAGAATTCAAGGGAACCGGCAATATGGAGCTGCACCTTGACAGAAAGCTCCAGGAAAAGAGGATATTCCCCGCGATAAACCTCAACAAGTCAGGCACGAGAAACGAAGATCTTCTCATGTCTCAGGACGAACTGGAGGCCGTATGGCTCATGAGAAGGGCCGTGGC
>CAZTHD010000060.1:0-7343 GCA_964613315.1 uncultured Oscillospiraceae bacterium
GGATAGGAAATTCCTGCAGCCTATGAGCCTTGCCGCTTCTCTTGTAGCAGGATGGGTAAGAAGTGTATCCATATCGGTCACTCTCTCTGTTTTCCCATCCTCCATCACACAGACCTTTTCACAGTTTCTGTAGCACTCGCCAAGATCATGACTGACCCAGATCATGGGTCCTTTGAAACGAGCAAGAAGATCTGACATCTCAAGTTCAAGGTTCCACTTAAGGAAATTGTCCAGAGCCGAGAAAGGTTCGTCAAGGAGTATCACCCTGGGTTCTGATGCCATTATCCTTGCAAGGGCTACTCTTTGCTGCTGACCTCCGGATAGCTCTGAAGGATGCTTATCTTCAAGTCCCTCGAGTCGGAATATCCGTATACTCTCAAGAGCCTTTTGTCTTTTTTCTTCCTTTGACCCCGATCTTACCCCGCACATTATATTCTGAAGAACTGTCATATTCGGGAAAAGTGCGTATTGCTGGAACAGGTATCCTATACGTCTCTCCTGAGGACTCAGGTTTATGTGTTTTTCACTGTCGAAAAACACTTCTCCGTCCAGCTCTATCCTTCCCCTGTCAGGCCTCATGATACCGGCTATGCACTTGAGTGTAACGCTCTTGCCGCAGCCTGAGGCTCCGAGAAGAGCCATGGTCTCATTTTCTGTTTCGAATTTCGAAACAAGGGTAAAGGAGCCAAGCTTTTTTTCTATGTCGACTATAAGGCTCATATCAAGCTCCCCTTTCCGCCTGGCTGTTCCTTCTCTTCTCCAGCATATTCACTATGAGAAGGACCACAGCTGAAATGGAAACGTTCACTATCACCCATTTGAAAGCAAGTGCGTCGTTGCCGGTCTGCCATAGCTGATAGACCGTGGTAGAAACAGTCGCTGTCCTTCCGGGCGTATATCCTGCGATCATAGACGTCGCTCCGTATTCTCCGAGGGCTCTTGCAAAAGCAAGTACCGCTCCTGCAAGCACGCCCTGCCTGCAGTAAGGCATACGTATATGCCAGAAGATATACGTGTTTGAAAGGCCTAAAGTCTTGCCGGCATAACTTAAAGTCTCGTCGAAGGATTCAAAAGCCCCCCTGACCGTCCTGTACATGAGAGGAAACACCACGACTACAGTCGCAAAAATTGCAGACCACCATGTCATGACTATCCTTATGCCGAAAGATTCAAGGAACCACTTCCCTATTATCCTCTTAGGTCCAAGGACTCTGAGCAGAAGATATCCCACCACCGTGGGAGGAAGTACCAAAGGAAGCGTAAGGATAACGTCGAGTACACCCTTCACGATGCGTGGCAGCTTCGCTATATAGTAAGCCGCAGCGATGCCAAGGAAAAAAACTATCACCGCGCTTATGGCTGCTATTCGAAGTGAATTTAAAAGCGGATACCAATCCATGATCTGCCTCAAAAATATATAAAGCCGGAGCTAATGATACCCCGGCTTCATCTTCAAACTGTTTTCTTATTTCGCTAGGGGAGTAAAGAGAACCTTTTCAAATTCTGCAGATGCTTCAGCTCCTTTGAGGTACTCAAGGAAAGCCTTTGCCTCATCCTGATGTTCGCTTGCTTTGAGCGCGGCTGCGGGATAAATGACCCGTCCGCCTGTTTCTTCAAAACTTGCAAGAGCTACGACCGTAAGCCCTGCAGAATATGCGTCGGAAGCATATACTATGCCGCAGTCTACCGCCGATTCTTTAACTGCGCTCGTTACTGCTTTTACGTTGTCTCCATAGGTGATCTTGGATGCAACGGCAGCTTCATCGACACCGTAATATGCAAAAATCTTCTGAGTATACTGCCCTACGGGAACGTCGCTGTTGCCCATTGCGAATTTGATGTTTCCGTTTTTCAGAAGATCGCAAAGCTGAGCAAAGTCCTTTACGTCTTTCGGGTTGCCGTCTGCCACCGCAAGAGCGCACTTGTTCTCAAGAAGGTCCAGTCTTGTTCCTTCCAGAAGAGATCCCGCTTCGTCAAGGGCATTCATCTGTTTCTGAGCTGCTGAAATGAATACGTCACATACAGCGCCTTCCTGGATCTGGGTAAGGAGCTTTCCTGATGAATCGAAATTGAATACGACTTTGACGTGAGGATTTGCTGCTTCGTAAAGTTTCCCTATTTCTGTGCAGGCTTCCGTAAGAGAAGCAGCTGCAAAGACCGTGATCTCCACGTCTTCTTTGGCTTCTTCCTTCTTGCCGCAGGCTGCAAAGGCAAACGCCATGGCAAGAACGAGTAAAACAGATAAGATTTTTTTCATTTTTTCGTCCTCCTTTGATATATCAAAACTATAAGAGCACTACGTTCACAGGTGTTGCGGCACCGCATGTTAGTGAGTATTTATTTTCCGAAGGGGCATATGGGATAGCGGCATTCTCCGCATCCGAGGCACAGGCCTCCTTCACCTAAAGCTGAAATGTCAGCTTTTGTTACCTTTACGTCTGTTGCGACCTTCGGAAGCACCAGATCGAAAACTGTTGCTTTTGCGTACATCACGCAGCCGGGAAGTCCCATGATCGGTGTCCCGTCTTCGAAATATCCAAGGAGGAACATGGCACCGGGAAGGACCGGCGCACCGTAGGTGACTATATCCGCTCCTGCAGCTTTTATACCGCCGGGCGTGGTATCGTCAGGGTCTACGCTCATACCGCCTGTACAGAGTATCATGTCCGGGTGATTTCTTTCCTTCATGTCGAGGATCATGTTCTTAACGTTTTCTATTCCGTCACCGGAATATCCCGTTTCGACAGTTTCGATCCCGAATTTTTTGAGTTTATCTACTACTACGGGAGTGAAGGTATCCTTGATAAGACCTTTTTTTACTTCGCTTCCCGTGGCTATAACGCATGCTGTCTTTCTTATAAAGGGTTTGAGGCAAAGAAGGGGTTCTTTGCCTGCCGCTTCTTCTGCTTTCCTGAGCTTTTCATCCTCTATGATGAGAGGGATGACCCTCATGCCTGCAAGCTTGTCGCCCTTCTTTACAGCTGTTCCTCCCTTACGGGTGGCTATCATGACCTCATCCTGGCTGTTTACGGCCATAAGCCTCTGGGAATCCACCATAAAGAGCCCGTCTATGGCAGCCTTGAGTTCTATCTTACCTTCTCTTGCCTCGCTCCTTGTCATATTCTCAGTGCCGCAAAGAGCAAGAAGCCTTTCTGCTGCATCGTTCTCATGTACGCTTCCCGGAGTGACCTCGTATACGTAGAGGTTTTCTTTACCCATGCTGAGGAGCATGGGTATATCCTCTTCCGTTACAATATGTCCTTTCAGGAAACGGGCTCCTTTGAATTCATCTTTTATGATCTGGGTCATATCGTGACTAAGCACGTGGACTACTTCATCTTCTGTCTTTATAAGTTTCATCGCTTCTCCTAGGTTATTTAAAATATTTAATAACGGTATCAATATACCACAAAGTGGATAAATGTACAAGAAAAAAACCGCCCCTAAAGAGCAGTTTTCTTTGCTATTGATCTAACATTCTTTCACCCGCCTATGCGGTTCATATTTCTTTCAGATCCGCTTCTGTGTTCATAGGAAAGGTCCGGATGACAGGGAGGCTTTACCATTATTCATTCCTTCATCTTTTCCATCACTCCTTCTCTGCTTAGACCTTTGATGCCTATTTCCTGAGATGAATGAAGGCAGGGTTTTAAAAAACCGTCAGCAGTGAGCCTTATACGGTTGCAGGTAGCACAGAAGCTTTTAGATACGGCCGAGATCAGACCGACCTCTCCCATAGCTCCCTCGAGCCTGTATCTTTTAGCAACGGTCCCGTCGTCTTCCACGGGCTCAAGGTCCAGTTTCTTCAGCACTATATCCGAGTTGAGGTACGCTGCGGGACCGAAATCTCCCGAGTCATACATTGGCATGAGCTCTATGAATCTTACGTCTATGGGATATTCAAGAGTGAGCTTTGCAAGATCTCCTATCTCATCATCATTGACTCCTCCTATGAGTACAGCGTTGACTTTGACCTTTTTGAAACCTGCCTCCAGCGCTGCCTTGACGCCGCCGAGAAGGTCTTCGGGAGCAGGTCTTCTTGAAATATATTCGAACTTCTCTTTTTTCAGAGTATCGAGGGATATATTGACCCTTGTAGCGCCTACGGCGACAAGATCTTTCCCCAGTTTTGGAAGAAGAAGACCGTTTGTGGTTATACCGATGTCTTCTATCCCCGGGATCTTCGAGATACGGGCGCATATACCGATTATGTTCTTCTTTACAAGAGGCTCACCTCCCGTTAGGCGTATCTTGTGTATCCCCAGACCGGCAGCCACTTCTGCAGCCTGCACGAACTCGTCTTCTGTGAGCATCTCGCTGTGATCTTTAAGGCACACCCCTTCTTCCGGCATGCAGTATCTGCACCTCAGATTACATTTATCCGTAAGGGATATCCTTAAATAACTGATTTCTCTTCCGAAAGTATCTTTCATATGCCTTTGATCTCACCTTCCGCAGTCTGCAGATCCGCCTGACAGCATCATCTGGACTCCGTGATCGAGAGCAGGCAGTACCGCTCCCAAAGTCTCCTTGCAGGCTTTGACTGAACCCGGGCAGTTGACTATCAGCGTCTCTCCCCTGATACCCGCAGTTTCCCTGGAAAGGCAGCCCTTTGGCGTGATCTTCATGGATTCTGCTCTCATAGCTTCCGGTATGCCCGGAGTCTCTTTTTCTATGACGAGCTTAGTTGCTTCAGGAGTCACGTCTCTTTTAGCAAAGCCCGTACCGCCGGTAGTGACGCAAAGCTGTACTCTCAGTGTCTCTGCGCAGTGTATGAGTATCCTCTCTATATCGGGGATCTCGTCCGGAACTACCGTTGTGAAAACGACTTCCCACCCCGCTCCTTCAAGCATTGAAACAAGGGTCGGGCCGCTCTTATCTTCAGCAAGACCTTTGCTGCATGAATCCGATACCGTTATAACTGCTGCTTTATACATATTCATTCTCCTGTATTATAATCACCGTGCACTCCGCCGGTCTTTTTTATCAGATGTATGTCAGATATCCTAACGTCTCTTTGAACGGCCTTGCACATATCGTAGACCGTAAGAGCCGCAACGGACACCGCTGTCATAGCCTCCATTTCGACCCCTGTTCTTGCGGTGATCGAAACCTCAGCTTCTATTTCCACACAGAGTTCCTCTTAGTTGAGCCTTAGCTCAAGATCGATGCCGTCCACAAAGATGGGATGGCAAAGAGGTATGAGCTCTGAGGTCTTCTTTGCTCCCATTATGCCCGCAAGCTTTGCGACTGAAAGAACGTCGCCCTTCTTCGTGCCTCCGGACTTTATGAGCTCAAATGTATCTTTGTTTACGAAGACTTTTCCACCTGCTCTTGCAGTCCTTAAAGTCTGAGGTTTATCGCCCACGTTCACCATTGCGGGCATTCCTTTTTCATCGATATGTGTGAATTCCATTACATTATCTCTTTTTCTATAACGCATTCATTTTTGATCGTTCCTACAAGCTTTGTGAGGGCGTCGAGGCAGTTAGGCCTGCAGTCTGCTCCTATCAGCACCTGCATGATGTCGTCACCCCTGGTAAGCTCTCCGTCTGCGACCCAGACCTTTATATAATACACGCCTTTAAGTTCAAGAGCATTTTCTATGGCCTTTGAAGTTTTTTCCTTATCGGCTGAAAAATGCATCCCTCTGACTTTTCGGTCTTCGCTGCCCGGATCGTAAATTTCAGATTTGGCTGTTTCTCTTACTACTCCGTTATGGATGAGATACATGCCTATGAGACCGGCATTCTCTGAAGTTTTAGCCTCTTTGAGCCATTCTTCGGAAGAAGGCTTGGCTCCACCTATGATAAGTTTTATATCTTTACTCATTGCTTTTCACTTTTGTCCTTCATAACCTGAAATGTTAATTTAAATTTATATTATATCAAAAAAGACGTGGATTTAGAACCTCTGCCTTACTCCTTATTCTCAAAGGAGATCGGATGGTCTTTGACTATGGCTGAGATTTCCTTAGATGCTGAAAGATCGCTGAGGAAATAGTAAATGCTGCTTTTGCCCTGAGGACAGCTCTTAAGGACTCTGTAAGCCTTTTCTATGGACTCTGCGATGGTTTTTGCTGCAGCTTCGAGCTTCTCTCCTTCGAGCATATATTTATCTTTCAATCTCTTTGAGACGCTCCCTCTTTCTGCAGAAGGCAGCCTGTACCAGGAGTATATATCGTTTTCAAGCTCACAAAGAGCAGCTTTTTCGCAAAGAGCGCCTTTGGGATCCGTTATGGTCTGTTCCAGACGCTTTTGTATCTCTCTTCTTTTCTGATCGAAGTAGGCTCTGATGGACTCGTCATCTGCAAAAGCTTCGTCTTTTGGCATGCGCTCTGCAAGATCCATTTTTCTGTCGAGTACTTCCCCGGTTTCAGCAAGCTCTATAGCCCTGCGCTCTATTGGGTGATAGAGCATAGAAGCAAGAGAAAGACACTCGGTCGAAGAGAGTTCCGCAAGCTTTGACTGCTCTTCAAAAAGCAGATCGGAAGCATCTGAAGTATCTTTTACATCAAATTTAAAGTTGCTAAAAAGACTGTAGAAGAAGGCAAAGGACCTTGCGATCTCATCGTGCTGGAGGTACTCGAGGAACCAGTCTTAATCGACAGCGATCCCGTCTTCTTCATAGGATGAAAGCATCAGGGAAAGATCCTCCCAGCCCCTTGCTGTGACAAAAAGCTGTCCGCCGCTGGTATCTGTAATATTGTAAAAGTGGTCCGGATAGACGGAAAGGTAAGCCATTATGGAAGGATGTATCCCGTGGCTCCTCGCATATCCCTTCCAAACCTCAAGATCTGCTTCAACGTCGATGCGCTTTACGCGGTCGAGGGTGACCATATCGAATTCTCGCACGGACTTGTTGTACTCCGGAGGATTTCCCGCTGTGACTATCATCCAGTTCTCAGGAAGAGCCACATTGCCGAAGGTCTTGTTCTGAAGGAGCTGGAGTATAACAGGCTCTAAAGTTTCTGATACGCAGTTTATCTCGTCAAGGAACAGTATGCCTTCCTTTTTACCGCTCTTCTCCATATATTCGTATACAGAAGCAACGATCTCGCTCATGGTATATTCGGTGACCGACCATTCTTTTCCCCCGTAATCCTTCCTTGATATATACGGGAGACCGATGGCGCTCTGCCTTGTGTGGTGGGTCATGGAATATGCCACAAGCCCGCAGCCGTGCTCATCGGCGATCTGTTTCATTATAGCGGTCTTCCCTATACCGGGAGGCCCTATGAGAAGAACGGGACGCTGCTTTTCAGTCGGGATGCGGTAAGATCCGTCTTCATTTCTTTTAAGGTACGCCCTGTAGGTACGGGCTATCTCTTCTTTTGCTCTTTG
>CAZTHD010000061.1:0-7259 GCA_964613315.1 uncultured Oscillospiraceae bacterium
TCTCGCATTGACGAGGAACCTGTCATAATTCTTCGGTTTACCGATTGCACCAATCAACGGATAGATCTTTCTGTACTTTCTCAGGTACGCCTCAGAGTAGCTCTTCTCTGCCGTATCGATCATGAGCTTTTTGTGATCGCCTTTTTCTGCAAGCTCCATCCAGTAAGGAACGCTGGCCATGACCTTTTCGTTTGCATTTGCGCCGGTAACTGCAAGGACTAGTTTTTCTACTGCTTCCGGATGATCTATAGCGATATACTGGGCTATCATACCGCCCTCTGAAACTCCAAGGACAGAGTATCTTTCTATGCCTAAAAGTCTTAAGGCTCTTACCTGGTCTTCAGCCATATCCCTTATGGAATAGCCTTCGGGCATATCGTCCTTTCTGCTGAACATATATACTGTATACTTCTCAAAAAACATCCTGTAGGGAGCCGCAAGTAGCTTTGCCTTGCCCCTTACGGTGGCAAGTCCGTCAGAAAGCCCCGGAAGCAGCACCAATACTTTTGGGCCTTTTCCGAAAACCGCATAGCTCATTTTAGTACCGTCTAAACTTACTTCTCCGTTTTTGGCATCGAAAAACATCATTCCCTCCTAAAATGCGGTGAGCAAACTGCCCTTTAAAGCATCTGCAAGCTGAGTGCAATAAGCAGCTGGCCCACGTAATAAAAACTGAGATTTACTACTCTTAAAGAGAACTTCGTCTCGCTTCCAAAGGTATTGAGTATGAGGACTATATCGCTTATAAGGAAAAGTACGGCGCCGGACGAGAAGAAATATATCCACGGAGCCGGAGCTGATATGAGTATACCTACAGCAACGCAGGTCATGATCATTATGGCGCCGATATAGAACACACCGAATATCTTGAAAGCCTTCTGCGCAGTTATGTGTTTGAAGAGCCATACCATCGTAACGGCTGTCAGGACTATGCCTGCGCATACACATACTGCGGTATGACTGCACTTTGGTATCAGCGCTATGAGGTACATAACGTGCCCCGAAAGGAATACCAATATACCTACAAGAAATATGAGCCTCCCGGCCTTTTCGAATACGAATCTGAGGTTGAGCAATACGTCAGCAATGCATCCGAGTATAAGGCCAATGACGACAAGTTTTGCGAAATGAGCATCAGAGCACAATTTGCTTCCAAGAAAGCCGAGCAGTACGAACTGAAGAGATGCCAGCCCCTTATTGATCACAGCAGGTACATACCACTTCTTTTTTTCGAACCAGATGAAAACACACATTATCAATAAACATGTACAACAAAAAATCAAATACTTCATCACATCCTCCTTCACAGACCCGCTATCTACCTATACCTAAAATATACAGCCCTTTCAGACATTAATTTTCCTCGTACCAGCCCTTGCATACGTCGCACCAGCCTGCAGCTCCGGTAACCTTTTCAAGTTCATCCGGCGTGAACTCTGCCGACATGAATTCGTTTCCAGCCGCCGGATACACTTTTTCAAACCTCTTCATGGATACGTCGAGCCAGATGGGCACTCCGTCCTTTGCTGCGAAGGGACAGACTCCGCCGGGCCTGAAACCTGTGAGCTCCTCCACCATGTCCCTTGAGATCATCGACGGTTTAGTATGGAATGCCGCCTTGAATTTTCCGCTGTTGACCTTGGCGTCTCCCGCAGCAACTATAAGCATGGCCTTGCCATCGACAATGAAGGAAAGCGTCTTTGCGATCTCTGCCTCGCTGCAGCCTATCTGCATCGCAGCATGTTCAACGGTATCGATCGACTCCGAATGCTCCCTGAGCCTATCCTCATATCCTCTTTCTTTAAGAAATCCTCTTACCGCTTCATTGACCATATATCTGACCTCTTATGAATAATAACAGCAGCTATATTACTAATTACCTATGGGCTATTTATATATATCAAAACCAAGTATACCATAAAAATTACATAAATTTTGTGTTTCCTTTTTTCCGGTTTTGGTGCATAATAGTGAACGCACGACAAAAAAACCTTGATCAAGGAGAATATAAATGGAAAACAACAATAAAGTAAGTAAAGTATGGAAGATCATAGCCATACTGCTCATACTGCTTCTCATTGCAGCCGCAGTAGTATACGTAATCAAGAATCATAAGGAAAAACCTGCAGAGGTAACACCTCTTACAGGATACTGGACGGAAGACTCCGAAGCAGCAAAGAGCTTAAGAGAATACGTATCAAAGGTCACAGATCCAAACCAGCAGGACAGCTTCATCCCGGCAAAAGACCGTATCGCAGTCTTCGATATGGACGGGACTCTTGCATGTGAGACCTTCTACACATATTATGATACGATGATGTTCATAGAGTACTGCCTTGTAGATCATCCCGAAAGAGTATCAGACGAACTCAAAGAGATAGCAGCATCCATCAAACCTGGATATCTTGCGGATGAAACCCTTGCAAGAAACTTCGCAAAGGCGTATGCCGGTATGACAGTAGAAGAGTTCTATAACTACGCAGTCGAATTCGGAAAGAAGAACACCGAAAGCTTCAACAACATGAGATACATAGACAACTTCTATCTGCCCATGGTAGAGCTTGTCAAATATCTCTACGACAACGGATTCACAATCTACGTCATAAGCGGAACAGAGCGCACGACGACAAGAGCAATAGTTGCAAACTCGCCGATCAGCGAATACGTAAGCCCAGAGCACGTCATAGGCACCGACTTTGAAATAAAGCAAAGAGGACACGAGGACGAATCCTCAAATATGAACTTCAAGTATAACGACGGTGACGAGCTTGTAATAACAGGAGGATTCATCCAGAAGAACCTCAACGCAAACAAGTCCATCTACATCGAAAGAGAGATAGGACAGCGTCCGGTACTCGCATTCGGAAACAGCGGAAGCGACACTTCCATGATGAACTACACAATAGACAGCAGAAATCCCTACCCCGCACAGGCATATATGATAGTCGCTGACGACAACGTAAGAGAATGGGGTACTCAGGACTGGGAAGCAAAGTCAGAAAGCTACAGATCTCAAGGCTACGTTCCCATCTCCATGAAGAGCGATTTCGCACAGATCTATCCCGAAGGCATAACACCTGCAGAATATCAGTACGTGCCCAAGGAAACACAATACGAGCAAATGGATGATGCCGCTTAAGGCACCATCCATTGCAATATTTATTTAGCTTCAAGGAAAAGTCTCCGTAAAAGTATAGTCGGATGATCTTCTTAGACTCGGGAATTCTTTGAAATGCCTGTTTGTATCCTTCAGGTTGTTTCCAATGCAAATCACGAATTGAAACCCAAAATGGCGTTCCCTCACTGCTTGGTTCAGCCCAATATTTCCTATCATAGTATATAGAAAGTGCAAATCCCTTTACTTTGATATACCTGACATATCCATTCCGATATGCAGTTGCTTTAAGACCTTTTGTTGAACTGTTAAGAGTCTTATCTCCATTTATGAGTTTTGTTGTTTCATCTATCACCTGATAAAACCTATCCTCACGAAGCGCATTTTCGGGGCCAAAGTCCTCCGGCGAAAAAGGAATAAAAGTTTCGCTGTCCATTTGTCTGCAGAACCCATCAAGCTGATAAATATCCGAAAGCATATCGGTTGCCTCAGAGGCCGCAACATGTCGGAGAGCCTCTATAACCTCGGCCCATGTGACAATAGCCATTCCAGAGCCATTGACTTTGGTATAGTAGTTATCCCGTGCACTATGGCCTCGACCTCTCTGATATGACCAAGGAACTGATTTCCAAGGCCCTCACCTTTGCTGGCACCTTTTACAAGTCCCGCAATATCACAGAATTCTATAGTCGCGTATATGGTCTTTTTCGAATTGTATATATTGTGCAGTCTCGTGATCCTTTCATCGGGAACGGTGACCACACCCACATTGGGCTCGATCGTACAGAACGGATAGTTCGCAGCCTCAGCCCCGGCTTTTGTGATCGCATTGAACAGTGTTGACTTGCCAACATTTGGAAGTCCGACGATTCCTAGTTTCATAAGCAATTATCCTTTTGCTTCTTTATTTTTCTTTCTTCCGACTGCAACGAACAGAACGATCAAGCTTAAAAGGGATGCCGACATCATGGCGATCCAGAGAGCCGTGTGATCATCGTATCCTGTTGCAGGCGAATCGCTTTCAAGTACCTTAAAGGCAGCCTCGCCGCTTCCGTCAATGAACAGCGCCGTCAGCGTATGTTTTCCTTCAGTCAGGGTATCCAGATACTCCGCTTCCAGCTTGATAATGACACTTCCCTTTTCTGCTGAGTAATACTTTTTGTCCACCGGCTTGCCGTCGACCTGGACATCTGTAAAGTTTGCGAAGGTCTTTCCATCATCTTCGGAACGTTTAAAGGTGAAACTTAAAGCAGACTTTTCATCTTTTGTCCAGGTATTTCCTTCTCCATCCGTACAGGTGTATCGGAATGCCCGGGTCTCTTTTTCTCCGCAGAGGGAACAAGTGCGTGTTTCTTCTCCGTCCATTGCAGCAGATGTATCTTTGGATACTGTCCACTCACCCCAGGCGTGACCGGTGGCAGGAATGATCCACGAACCCTCTTCGATCTCTGTCTGGCCTTGCGCATCGGAGAAATATCTGCCGCAAGGATCATCACCCTGATCACAGGTCCAGTAATCGATGTTGCCGTCTTTTGTGCAGGTAGGGTCTTTCGCTTCCGTTGCTGTCAGCCCGTGTTCGTGCTTCCTATATGTATTCAGGATCTGATAATAGGAAGAGACTTTTTCGCCTTCGTCATTTTCAACATTTCTGATCGCAACGGTCGTGGTGTAATTATCGAGTTTATCCTGTCTGATACTGTAAGAGACGGTATTTTCTATGGCCTCAATGAATTCTTCTTCGCTCATCTCTCCATCCAGGTACCTCTGAGCGATCTCATCCTGCTCCTGTCCGAGCGCCTTCATTTCGGCATAGGTCAATTCCAGACCAACGATCCATTCTTCTTCATTTTCCTCATCCGGGCTGACAACGATCGGTTCGCCATATGGCTCGCCGTTCTTAAGCCATTGTACCGTAACACTTTCCGGACGTTCTCCTGCCGCGTTATCATCGTCGTCCCAGTCGATCCGGGCGTACATAACTGTTATCGTCACCTCGTGGGTGTTGGTGACCTCGAAAGCGCTTATAGCCTTCTTCTCACCTTCGACCGACTTGACACTGCTGGTATAGCCGGAGCAGGCTTTATCTTCATCATAGCTGATCTCTTCTTCGACAAGCCTGTAGGCTACCAGCTCTCCATCTTCGTAACGAGGGAATGTTCCGAGATCAAACTTCCAGTCATTCTGTGCAGTAACCGTTTCGCTTGCAATCGGTTCCTCTCCGCCGTTTTTGTACAGATCCAGTGTGACAGAATCCGGTCGGATGCCATCCATATTGTTATCATCATCCCATGCAATTGTTCCGCTTGCGTTTACTGAGACATCCGGCGTATGGGTCATGGTGATGGTATAGCCGTCTTTACCTTTCTTGCCCTTCACTTCAGAGCTGTAGCCATCCGGAATATCTTTCACTTCAGGATCAAAAGAAAGGTCGCCGGACAGCATGACTGTCCAGTCTTCATCCGCTTTGATTGTTTCTGTGTAGCTGCCGTTGTAGGTGATCATAAGTTTAGCCGGTCTGATGCCGTCCAGATCTTCTGCGTCCTTCCATACAACGGTTACCGGTGTCTGCAGGTCATTAGCCCACTGAGCGGTGAAGGTGACGTTTTCTAAGACCTTGTACTTGTTATTCCTGATGTAGATCTCATTATCGACATCCGCCTTCCAGCCTTTAAAATGATCCGCCTGATCACCGTCATAGATACAGCCTGGTATCGTGATGGTCGATCCCCGCAGCACCTTATAGACCTGGTCCACCGGTGTATCTTCGCCGGATAATCCGCTTTTTACTGTGATGACGCAGTAATCCAGGTCATCCGGGAAATTGGTGATCCAGACGTCCCTGTATTGCAGCGTCCTGGCTGCATCCATACTGAACCAGCCGAAGTATGTGCCTTTCTTCGACTCGTTGACATAACCGTTCGATCCGAACACTACTGGAAGAACATATTTTTCAGCGAGCTCTATCGGGGTTTGTATTTGCCATTCATCCGTCGTGTTCATTTTGACCCAGTAGAAATCTTCCATCTGTTCATTCATGGCATCCTTCGGTATCTGCAGCGTATTATGTGTCTCGAAAAAATCTGCGAGATTTTCGCCTCTTTTAGCACCATCTTTGAAGCCGCCTTTACCGCTGTCTGACACGGTGCCATCAGTATTCTTGTAGAATCCCCCTATCGTATCCGTGATTTTTTCGCCTTTTCCGCCAAAGAAAACGATCTTGCCTCTGACATCTTTCAGCTGAGGCCAGTGTTCGAACTTTTTGCCGACTACTCCATCCTCCCAGTAGATATATGATTCTCCGGTAGACGGATTTGTTTCTGCCGACGCTTCTTCCAAGATGCCTTTAAGACGTTCCAGCGGTCCGTAATAAGTATCACCGGATGATTCATCGGTCTCCGGACGGGCATCGATGATGATCGTCTCTGTCGGATGGTCTCTTAGGAATTCTTTAAACCATTCAAGCTCCTGGGCAAAACTAATAGTTTCGTCATCATCATTTAGAGCGTAAAAGGTACCCGCAAGAGAACGGCCGTGGCAGGCCCAGAGATTCTCACCATCGTCATTGTATACTGCAAGCGCTGAACCATTGTATATGGCCACAGTGGTGACAACGGCGACTACCGCTGCGGCAGCTTGCCCGATAACAGGTATACAGAGTACCAGAGCAGCGGCCGAATATCCAAGCCACCCTACGGATATCTCATCTTCACAGTAATAGGTTTTCAAACGGATATCAAAGAATCTGGCGCCATTATCCAGTTGTTCGAACAAATACTCCTTCTGCGTTTGTGCCCGCGCAGCTCCAATATCACCTGACAGGCATCCTAAGCTTGAAACATTATACATGGCGGTATCGTGGGTACCCGGTATGTTGATCTCATTCAAGTATCTTTCACCTGAAACGCCAGACATCCAGTTGGCCGTTCCCAGACTCTTCACGTTGGTATTCACTCGCTCGTTTCTCTTAAGGAACTTATGCGCTTCGTCGAGATCCACGGTAAGGTAGCCTTCCCCTTCATGCCTTGTCACCAGATAGCCATCATTGGAGAAGAAATAATCTTCCGGAAGCTCGTTTTCTCCAACAGACCTGTGGAAGTCCTGTGTGAACGTGCCTTGTCCTGCCGGATGAGTAATGCCGATATTG
>CAZTHD010000062.1:0-7238 GCA_964613315.1 uncultured Oscillospiraceae bacterium
TGTACTATGCAGACAAATACTACAATCGAAAAACGATCATCAGGCTTGCGCATACTGCAAGCAAGGAGGTAGAAATTTGAAACTTCATAAAGATGTGACTGCGTTTAAGGTGCTACTGGAACAGATCCACGAACGGACCGGATACCGGACGGACGTTCTGGAAAAGGACTACTACGTCGTACTGATGCTCCACGAACTATCAGAAAAACAAAAAGCCGGCCTTCCCGCCTACTTCAAAGGCGGCACTGCGCTGTATAAAGCGCTGAAAACTACGAATCGTTTTTCGGAGGATATCGACCTTTCTGTTGACACCCGTGGATGTAGCCGGTCGCAAAATGACAGACGGTTGGAACAAGCCGCAAAAAAATACACTTCGCTTGATCGAGATGCCTCCTCCGGAAAAACGAACCGTTCTGAAGTTGTATCTATTTTCACTTATGATCCGATTACTGCATATGATGCGAGCGATGCTCTGTAACGCTTTGGTAAATTGAAAATCGAAGCAACATCCTTCACCATCAGCGATCCCATAACAAATCTTGAAATCGCACCTATGCTCTATGATTTTGCCTCAGAGAGTGAACAAAAGATCCTTCGTGAGCAATATGATGTTGTACCTTTTTACATTATGACGATAACAATGGAGCGCATTTTTATTGATAAACTATTTGCAGCGGAATCTTATGTCCGTCGTTCTTCCGAACCTCAACGCGCTTTTGAAGCAGCCAAGCATATTTATGATCTTGCTGTCATGTTTAAGCAGCCGAACATCCAGAGCCTTCTCGAAGATGACGCAATTGTCAAAAGGCTGTTGGATATCCGTATCGAAGAAGAGTTCGGAAGGCTTGATGGGATTCCCGCAGTCATGCCGCAGGAGTTTACTTTCTTTGAAACTGCAGGGGGAAATAACGAGATCAGGAAGGCATATGCGGTCATGCAGGCGCAGTACGTGTTGCGCCATGAGGATAGGATTGAGTACGATTCGGCCATGACCGCTTTGATTGAAATCCGCGACAGACTCATGCAAAACAAAGCATGGAGATTGTACGATACCCATTAATACTATTCCGTTTTTGTGGTAATTAAAATGGCGGAGAGTCTCCCCGCCGATCAGGTGATTATGTTCAGGTTTCAGATACAATCTGGCTTTCCGGGAGGATGTAGTTGCGTTCTTCGCCGGTCAGGCCGAATTTTGTTTTGATCCTTTCAAGTTTTCTTATCCAGGGATCGCCGAGAGCCCAGAGCACGAGGAAGGTGCAGACCCCGTGGCTCAGGTCAAAGAAAAAGCTCGATACATAGGCTGCACCTATGGCCGGCCAGTTTATGGGGTTGATGTAACCCACTATGAAATAGAGGTTCATTATCCAGCCGTAGATAAAACCGGAAAGAAGGCCGTATATGCAAAGCCTCATAGGAGCGTGGTCCGTAAGGCTCCTGGCGAACATCAGGAGGTCTCCCCTGTTCGTCCCTTCGGGGCAGATGCGGTCCCAAAAGGGCGCCTTGAAGTGCTCTTTGTTATCTTTCTTAAATACTCCGGCGTTGTTTAAGATGCCGGCGAGGAACCCGACAAAACCCCATGTGAACATCTGCCACGGAGTCCATGGCCCCTGCCCGAAAATGAAATTGCTCACAAGAGCCGTAAGCGCTCCCGTAAGGAAGCCCGCTTCAGGCCCGAAGGATACGGCCGTTATGATTATGATCGCAGAACAGGGTTTGAAGTTTGGAAGTGGTATTATTTCAAATACCGTACGACCTACAACCGCTATGGCCGCCATGACCGCAATGGGCACCATCTCCCTTGCCTGAGGCTTCTTTTTATCAAAAACAAGAAAGAACGGCACTGCCGATATTATGAGAAATACAAAACCTATTATCAGATCCGAGTTGAGGATGATGTAGTCTATGAAAGTTCTTTCGCCTACCACGTGGACTGTGGGTCTGTGAGTGTGGTAATAGATAAAGGCAACCATGAGCACGGGAAGCACTATCAGCACCACCCAGGCAGCGGCCTTGGTCCTGCGGCTTACGAAAAGCTTGGGCAGTTCGTCTTTTCTGCGGCTTCCGAACGCTTTGTTTTCATTTGTCACTGCTTGAGCTTTCGACATGAGTCTATTACCTCCTCGCAGCGTATATCCAAGGGGAAGAATTCTCCCGCTATGCGGTTTGCATCCGTGGTATAGAAGCGGTTGCCCGCAAAGAAATCTCTTGCGTTTCCTTCGGACATGAGCTGTCCGTCGAACATGAGCGCGCAGCGGTCTGCATAATTTGCCGCAAATTCCACGTCGTGGGTTACCACCAGTATGGAAACGCCCTTTTCGCAAAGGCCTTTGAGTATCTTGGCGAGCTGTGCTTTGGCATAGGCGTCAAGACCTTTGGTGGGTTCGTCGAGGATCAGAACGTCTGCTTTTTTCAGGAGCAGTTTCCCAAGAGCAAGCCTTTGGGTCTCTCCTCCCGAAAGATCGTAGGGATGCCTTTCCGTAAGCGGCCCGAGCTCCATAAGCTCTATCATATCCGCTGCCGCTTCGGGGTCGCCGTCTGCGCTGTCCAGAAGCTCTTTGAACACGGTATCGGCAACGAAAAGGGATCTGGCGTTCTGCGGAAGCATGCAGAGAAGCTTGTCCTTTGCCAGTTTGGTCTTTCCTCTGTAGGGTTTTGAAAGACCCGCGAGTATACGGAGAAGCGTCGTCTTGCCTGCGCCGTTGCCGCCGAGAAGGCAGAAAAACTCTCCTTCATACAGCTTTATATTAGCTCCTCTTAAAACATCCTTTGAGTTTTCATTGTATCTGAACCAGAGTTCTTTCCCTTCGAGAACGGTATTGCTCTTTTGCATATCGGAGGTCTTTTCCGTCTCCACGGTATCAGACATGGAACTATTCGCAACTGAAACGGCACCGCCGTTTCCGGCATCGATTCCGCTTTCGCTTCTTTGGACCATGTCTTCGAGTCTCTTCCTACCGTCTCTTACGGTAAGGGGTAGATCGTCCGTCTGTCCCAGTTCGCTGAAGATTCTAACCGATGCGGGAAGACCGAAATATATCCTGCTCTTGTCAGGACTGTCCGCCAGTTCTTTTGCTATCTTTCCCGGAGCTCCGCTGGTGAGTATACGGCCCCTGTCCATCGTAACTACTCTGTCCGCTACGGGGAAGACCTCGTCGAGGCGGTGCTCTGTGAGCAGTATGGCTACGCCGAGTTCCCTGTTTATGCGCTGCACTGCCTGAAGAAGGCTCCTTGCAGCCAATGGATCAAGCATTGAGGTAGGCTCGTCGAGTATCAAAAGTTTGGGATTCATGGCAAGAGCTGAAGCAAGATTCATGAGCTGTTTCTGTCCTCCGGAAAGCTCCGTGGTTTTGCTTCTGAACCAGGGTTCCATGCCGAAGAAAGCTGCCATTTCGGCAACTCTCCGCCTGATGACGGGAACGGGAAGCCCCATGTTCTCAAGACCGAAGGCGAGCTCGTGCCAGACAAAGTCTGTCACGATCTGGTTGTCGGGATTTTGCTGTACGAATCCTATTTCGGAAGCCGCAGTCAGCTCCGGAAGATCTGAAACCAAGGTATTGCCATAGTAAACGCTGCCTTCCCTTGCCCCTGCAGGGACAAGGCCCGGTTTTACCTGGCGAAGAAGTGTCGTCTTGCCGCAGCCGGAAGGACCGCAGAGAACAACATACTCGCCTTTCTCTATTTCGAGGCTTACGTCATCCAGCGCTCTTTGGGAAGCATTAGGGTACGCGAAGCTTAAATTTTCGATACGCAGGAGCGCCAACGTATTTCCTCCACTGTCTCAAGTATGCCGGGCAGAAACATCAGCACGGCATAAAAAACGAACATAGTATATGTAGCAGGTCCCAGGATAACAGGCGTCATTCTGGGATAAAAGTCCATGGTCCCGTGGCCGAAGCACCTTGCAAGTATGCAGATGCCGCCAACGGCAAGGATGGCCCCGAGCGTCCTTGCATCCCTTCCGTCGAAACGGAAAAGATGGAAGGTGGTACGCCTTCTTGCTCCGTAGCCCCTCGCCTTCATGGAGTCCGCCGTCTCAACGGCGTTTTCCATGCTCATGGTAAGAAGTACGGACAGATTGCGAAGGGCAGTACCCATCTTCTGAAATAGTCTTGTACCCTCCTCTTTGAGCATAGCCTGAGATTCCTTTATCTCTTTTCTGTTTTGCTGAAGCTGAGGAATGAACCTCAAGGTCATGGTTATGAGCAGAGACGTTCCCGGGAAAGGTTTTCCGAAAAGGTAAAGAAACTTATCGGAGGTCATTACCTCCTGATAGCAGGTGAACCATATTATGACCGCGCAAAGAGAGCAGGCTGACACGAGCCCGTATACCGTAGCCTCAAGGGTGTACCAAAGATGATTGATCTCAAAAAGCGGCGTAACTCCCCTGTGATTGAACAGAGGATTCGCTAAAGCAATGAGGATGAACATAGGCGCAACGAAGCGCATTGTACGCCCGTAGGCTTTGCCTCCTCTGAGCCTGATGGAAAACCAGCTTGCGCCAAGAAATGACAGCAAAACAGTAACCGGATGCATGCAAATGAGAGTCAGCACCAGCACTAAAACAAAGTAAGCCATGCTTACCGCAGGATGAAGGTTTCCGAAGAAACGCATTCTCAGGGATGTGTCTCTATCCACTCCGATCCTCCGAGAACATCTCCGCCTTCAAGATCGAGACCGAGGTCGCAGGTATAGTTCCACTCTATCTCGTCACCGGCTTTTACGTAATATACTCCGCAGCCGTAGTTGGGATACCATTTGTTGACGCAGTACATCCAGCCTGACCAGCGCCCTCCGTCGAATTCGTAGAGGTTGTTGATACCGTCCACATAACATCCACTGGACGTGCCACCTCTATACGACATATGGATCTTGTACTTGCTGCACACATAGGCAAGAACATCGAATACAGTCTGTCCGTCTTCGATCTCGACTGTAGTAACGGGCAGTATACAGCCGCTTGCGGGAACTATTCCCGCCCATTTGCTTTCGAGATGCATTCCGTTGTTTACAGCTGTGTCGCAGCGTATTGTGATAGTGACTGTTTTTCCGCTTCCCTGATTTTGGTTTCCGGAACCGCTCTGGTTATTTCCGCTGCCGCTTCCGGCTATTCCGTTCTGACCGGTATTGGTATTTTGCCCGCTGTTATCGCTTGTCTGCTGACCGGAGTTTGCGCTCTGGTTTCCGGAACCTCCGCCCTGGAAATTGCCGGACTGATTGGAACTGCCCTGGTTTGAGTTTGCTGAAGAACTGCTTTGATTTTGCGAAGAGCCGCTCTGATTTTGCGAAGAGCCGCTCTGTCCCTGGTTGCTTCCCTGCTGGCTGTTTTCGGAAGAATCTGAATAGAGATCCTGCAGAGCGCTTGACTGGCTGCTCTGGCTGCTGCTGTTTGAGTCTTCCTTTTTTCCGAAATTAAAGGCTTCGGAAAACCAGTTTCCTCCGCTGCTTTCCTGTTTTGCAGACTGCTGGGAACTGCCTTCTTCGTAATCGAGATCCAGTTTACCGCTCTGATTACCGCTTCCCGAAGGCCCCGAGCCGCTGCCGCAGGAGCAAAGCACAAGCACCATAAAGAGCGCGAGTGCTATAGATATAGTTTTCTTTACTGTGATCTTCATCTCTGTTTATCTCTTTGATCCTTTTATATATATATGGTGAATGTACATTTTGATCCTTTAACCGGACGTTGAGTCCTGGTCTGGAAATAAAAAAGGCAGCATAACTGACAGTGCAGTAATACTACCTTCACCTTGTTGGCAATATCAATTCGGACTTCAGTAGGTCTCCCGACTCGCATCTCAAACGGATATCAGCAATGCCTTCTCAGAACACGGACTGCATATGCTCCAAATGCCTGATGACCGGTTTTCACCGACTTGCTGTATCCTCGACGCCCACGGTATTGGATATGCGAGGCCTCAAACCTCATTCCCTTGTTAAGCGGATACTCCTTGTCCGAAAGGACTTTTGCGGCAGTTCCGCCACTGAAGTCTATATTTAGGGGAAAATCGCATCCCCGCTTTTATTATATCATCTGGACGGAATAATACAAAGAGTCATTCCGTTTCTTTGTCCTCATCCTGACCAAGTTTATTGTCAGTGGCTTCGACATCAGTTGGCTGATCGGATACGGAAGGAGATTTTTTCTTTTTCTTTCTTGCTTCGGGGTGCTCGGCAAGATACGCCTCGTTCGCCTTCTTCGTTTCAGCTTGCTTGAGTCTTCGCTCCAGGCTCTTCTGCTTTTGATATTTCTTGTGTTCCTTGTACAGAGCCAGCTGATGATCGAATTCCTTCTGGAACAGTATATACTTTCTGTAAGTCTCGTTGGACTTGTACGGATCTAAATGAAGTCTTTTGAGAATAGCGTCCCAACTTTTGAAGCGTTCTTCCAGATAGCGCCAGCCTTCGATCTCACCGCTGCGGGGAGAATGACCTAAAGCCAAAGTCTGCTTAAGCACATAGTCTAAAAGCTCAACATCCGTATCGTTTATGTGAGCTTCTTTAAAAGCCTTTTCGCGAGCATCAAGTACTCTGACGGCTCTTTTAGATAAAAGCTGAACATGATAATTGTTCTGATTGTTCTTATTCTTCTTTTTGATTTTGCTTAAATCAGTCATATGCAATAAAAAAGAGAAGGTTAAGCAACAACCCAGACAGAGGCCGACAATAATATAACCTTTTCTCTTCTCATTACACGACTGCTTCAGTAGGTCGACTGACTCACGCTTCAAGCAGTATCCTGTCCTGCCTTCTCAGGTTTCCCCAATGACCGGCTTTCGCCGACGGACAAGTACCTATGCGTCTACAGCATCTGCAAAATGCGGGGCCTCCAACCCCATTTCCTTGTTAAGCGTGTGCGCCTTGCCTGCGAAGCCTCGCTTTTTTCTTTGCAGATAAATCTGCTTTTAAAACAAGCTTCGGCTGTCTTTCGCACGGCTTTTGCGGCCGCACCGCCTCTGAAACAGACATTCAGTTGTAAATATAATATACCCTAATACCCCCCCCCATGCAATATAAAAGTGCATAAAAATCCGTCAGATATTGGAGTTTCAAGATCCGGCGGATTCGTCACTTTTTTGGAACGATCTATCTTCAAGGTGGCGTAGCACCTTGAAGCTTGAATTCGATAATAGGATCGATTTATTACTCATATATTCCGTTATGATGGTCTTTTTGTGAATTTTTTCGATTTTTTAAAATTTTTTCATTTTGAACCTTAACGAAAGGGGTCTCTCATGACCATA
>CAZTHD010000063.1:0-2995 GCA_964613315.1 uncultured Oscillospiraceae bacterium
GTCCCTCATCTTGTGATTTTAACATGGGTATATAAAACGTTAAACCCCCCTGGGGTTTTTTTTATTTCGATTCCAATGATAGAATATACATGTAATAAGGAGAACCGAAAGATGGACGACAAGCAAAAGAAAGCTGTTCTCAACAGGATATCAAGAGCCATAGGCCATATGGAATTCGTCAAAAGGATGGTGGAAGACGACAGAGATCCGTCCGACGTTTTGGTGCAGATGTCTGCTGTAAAATCGGCGATCAACTCCACGGGCATCATGATGATAGAAGACCAGGTGGACGAAGAATTGGAGCACGGTGATACCGAAAAGGTCCGGGCACTTCTTAAAGCCATGGAAAAATACTGCAGGTGAAGTGCACAAAAACGTATACATATGATATTTCAATAAAGACCGGAGCTGTTAAGCCTCCGGTCTTTTCAAAGTCAAAATTCACATAGCGCAAAAAGGTATTTTAACGGCCTTTAGGCCGTTTTTCAGTCTTCGATAGGCATAGTGAGCTGGTCGGGGGATATCTCGTCCCAGGCGTCTTCTTCCATGACGAGATCGTCTATGTTTTCGATCTCCGGAAGATCTGCCAAAGTTTCAAAGCCAAAAAGCTTCAGAAATTCCTTCGTAGTGCCGTATAGATAAGGCCTTCCTATGGCAGTGCTCCTGCCTTCTTCTTTCACAAGGCCCTTTGCCATGAGCCCCTCCAGGACCCTGTCTGATTTTATGCCCCTTATGGAATCTATCTGAGCTTTGGTCACGGGCTGCTTGTATGCAATGATGGCAAGAGTCTCAAGCGCGGGCTGGGAAAGCCTTTTCTTCCTTGCAGGAGTGCAGAGGAGCTGGATATAGTCGTCGTTCTCAGCCGCAGTGCAGAGCTGGAAGCTCTTGTCCATTTCCCTTATGCGAAGTCCGCTTTCACGGTCTTCATAATCCTGCGCCATTTCCCTCAATATGTGCACTATGTCGGATACGGGCATATTGAATAGCTCCGCTGCCACCTTTGCTTCCAAAGGATCGCCCCAGACAAAAAGTATGGATTCAAGAGCTGATTTTATCTTTTCCTTAGTCATATCTCGTTAAGCCTTTCTGAGGATTATATCCCCGTAGCGTTTTTTCTGCTCTGCAGTGATGGTTCTGTCTTTCAAAAGTTCCAAAATCGACATGAAGGTGATGACCTTGTTGAAATTGGTTGTATCCCCTTCTATGAGTTCTGAGAATCTCGTTTCATTCTTCTCGCTCAATATGTCCCTGACCTGTGAGATGCGCTTCTCCATGGACAACTTCTGGCGCTCTATCCTCTCGTATATCCTGTGCATCTCTTCTATGCGCTGTTTCTTTAAGATGAATTCCATGAAGGCCTGGGCGAACTCATTGAGGCTCCCGCTTATTATCTCTTCAGGCTCTCCTTCGTAGACTGAAAGGTCCTCTGCAGGCTTTTCGTGTATATGAGAGGTGATCTCCTCCTGCTGGGAAAGGAAATATCCCATCTCCTTGAACTGCTTGTATTCAAGTATCCTCTGGACGAGCTCGGCTCTCGGATCTTCCTGAACATATTCCTCCCCTTCTTTGACCTTTTCAGAAGGCAGGAGCATGCGGGTCTTTATCTGTATTAGTTCTGCGGCAAGCACCATGAAGTCCTGGGCGAGCTCAATGTCGAGCTCCTCCATCTGCTTGACGTATTCTATATATTGAGTTGTGATCTCGGATATCTGAATGTCGTAGATGCTCATCTTCGCTCTTTCTATGAGGTAAACGAGCAGATCGAAGGGTCCTTCGAAGATATCAAGTCTTACTTTGTAATTCATTTTCCTGTGTAATTGATAAAGCTGTTGCTGTAGCCGTCCGCTGCGAATGATTCTAACACACTTTTGTGATAATTGCACACATCAGCGTAATTGGAATCGTAGGTCCCGTATTCGTTTATCTGGTTGTACAGGTTGCCGGGGCCAAGGTAATATGCAGCAAGCCCGAGCTGCGGATCGTTGTCGCAATACTCTATGAACATCTCGAGCCAGCTTGCGCCTCTTTGTATGTTGTAATGGGGCTGCCTTATCATCTCGAGAGTATATCCGTCTTCTTCCGCATAGATGAGCATGACCTGCATGAGGCCTATGGCTTCTACTTCAGAAATAGCCGTATGGTCGAAGCGGCTTTCTGTCTGGCATATCCCCATGAGCATGTCTTCTTCGCAATAGGTGTATACTGAAGCCTCGTGGCGGAAAAGGTATTCGTAATAAAGAGCGGTCTCGTATGAGAGATTGGGATTTACAGACATCATGTACCTTGCCCGCCCTTCGATATATTTCGTGTTGTTTTCGCAGTAGGTATCCCTTGCGGGTACGTCTCTTAACGTGCTTAAATATATGCCTCCTACCTGGTCCCAGTAATAGCTGAAGTCTATACCTGCATATTCCTTAAGAGCATCAAGGGACAGGTAAAGGGTCCTTGGCACCCCTTCTGCTTCCTTGGTGGCAGCGGCATAATAAAGAGGAGCCTCCTTCTCACCGAAGGTATATTTATGGCCCCAGTAAAGCTCTTCGTATTTCAGATTGCATGCGCAGTTTCCTTCGTAGACGTAATCAAGAGAAGGACCGGAAGATCTTTTTTCAAACTTCACCCAGTGGCGCTCATCGTCAAAGCTTACAGAGAGGCCCAGGGCTTTCTGAACGGCTTCAGACATGGGCACGAATATGGTCTCCTCGACGGAAACGAAGGGTTTTTTAAGCTGCCAGTTGTTTATATGATAGCCGTTTATATATATATCTTTACATAAGAAGCTCCCGAGGTTGAAGCCCACAGCCTGGTAATTATCGTCTATTTCAGGCTCTGTAAAGGGTTCAGGTTCGGGAACGTTGTTTTCGATTTCAGTGTCAGGTTCGACGACGTCCGTCTCACCATTTCCAATATGAACATGCAGTGCGATATAATATACCGCACTGCAAATTATCAAAACAATTATTAAATTAGTCAGGATCTTTTTAATCTTTCTTGGCAT
>CAZTHD010000063.1:3005-7183 GCA_964613315.1 uncultured Oscillospiraceae bacterium
CGGAGAAGTCTGCAACCGAGACAACGCCGGAAGGCTGCTTTCCATGGCGGTTTATCTTGGCATCCGCGCAGCTCAATCTTACGAGAGCTCTTTCCCTTGCCGCTTTAGCCAAAGACCTGTCAACCGGCGAAATATCCGCTTTTGCCAGTTGGGCTTCAGCTCTTTTAAGCGAGTTCTGAGCTCTTTCCACATCGATATCTTCGACCCATTCGAAAGCAGCGGCTATGAGTCTTGCCACATTGTCGGTAATGGAAAACATACCTCCTATGCATGCTGCTTTTCTGTGGCCTCCGTCCAGCCCGATGGACGCAGGTCCCATACCCAGGGTCGTAACATAGTTTACATGATGAGCAAGGACTTGTACAGAGCCTTCGGAAGCAGGCATGCTTACGCTTTCTACCTCTCCGTCGTACTTGCACCCGGTCGGAGTAACTATTGTAAGATGAAATGTGTTCATGATCTTAGCCTTTTGCCTTTGCGACTACATCGTCGATGGTACCTGCATAGAGGAATGCAGACTCGGGGATATCGTCGTGTTTGCCTTCGACGATCTCTTTGAATCCGCGTATGGTCTCCTTGACGGGGACGTACTTTCCTTCATAGCCTGTGAACTGTTCCGCTACGTGGAAGGGCTGAGAGAGGAATCTCTGTACCTTTCTTGCTCTGTTTACGATGAGCTTGTCCTCGTCGGAGAGTTCGTCCATACCCATGATGGCGATGATGTCCTGAAGTTCTTTATATCTTTGAAGTATTCCGATAACGGCCTGCGCGACGTCGTAGTGCTCCTGTCCAACAACGTCCGGTGTAAGTATCCTGGACGTGGAATCCAAGGGGTCTACTGCAGGGTAGATACCAAGGGATGCGATACCACGGTCAAGTACCGTCGTAGCATCGAGGTGAGCGAAGGTCGTTGCAGGTGCAGGGTCCGTAAGGTCGTCTGCAGGAACGTATACAGCCTGAACGGATGTGATGGATCCTTCCTTGGTTGAAGTGATCCTCTCTTGGAGAGCTCCCATTTCCGTTGCCAGTGTAGGCTGATAACCTACGGCTGAAGGCATACGTCCGAGAAGAGCAGATACCTCAGAACCTGCCTGAGTGAATCTGAATATATTGTCTATGAACAGAAGAACGTCCTGATGCTTTTCATCACGGAAGTATTCTGCCATCGTAAGCCCTGAAAGACCTACTCTCATTCTTGCCCCGGGGGGTTCGTTCATCTGACCGTAAACGAGAGCTGTCTTTGAAAGAACTCCGGATTCCTTCATTTCGTTGTAGAGGTCGTTTCCTTCTCTGGAACGCTCTCCTACGCCTGTGAATACGGAATATCCGTTGTGCTCTGTAGCGATGTTGTAAATGAGCTCCTGGATAAGAACTGTCTTTCCTACGCCGGCTCCGCCGAAGAGTCCTATCTTACCACCCTTTGCATAGGGGCAGATGAGGTCTACGACTTTGATGCCTGTCTCGAGGATCTCAGATGATGTCTGCTGATCCGCATAAGTAGGAGGCTGTCTGTGTATGGGAAGTCTCACTTCTGTTTTGGGCGGTTCCTGGGCGTCGATGGGATCGCCGAGGAGGTTGAACATGCGTCCGAGGCACTCGTCGCCTACGGGGACGGTGATGGGGCCGCCCGTATCAACGGCTTCTATTCCGCGGACAAGACCGTCGGTAGCGTTCATGGAAATGCAGCGTACGAGGCCGCCTCCGATGTGCTGGGCTACTTCCGCGGTGAGCTTGGTGCCGTTATTGTCGATTTCTATGGCGTTCAGAAGGTCTGGAAGATTCTCCTCCGAAAAACGGATATCGAGAACCGGGCCGACAACCTGAACTACCGTACCTATATTTTTAGTACTCAAGGGATGTCTCCTTTCAAATCAGGATTGTGCGTTGCTGCCGGCGACGATCTCAGTGATCTCCTGAGTGATCGCGCCCTGGCGAGCACGGTTGTATTGCAAGTCTAATTCGGCGATTATTTCATCCGCATTCTTTGTCGCAGAGTTCATGGCCTGGCGCCTTGCTGCCTGCTCAGATGCAATGGATTTGCAAAGAGCGCCGAAGATGAGACCGCCCAGATACTCGGGAACTATATTGTCGAATACGTATTCGGCATTGGGTTCGTAGAGCACCTTCTGGGATTTTGGTCCTTCCTTTGCCTCAAGAGAAAGAGGCAGGAGCTGAAGCCTTTCCGTTGACTGGGAAAGAAGATTGATGAAATTCGTATATATGATATACAAACTGTCGTACTTTCCGTTCAGGAAACCCTCAGCTGCAAGATCGGCTATGGAATAGCAGTCGTCTGTCGTAAGGGCGGCAGCTTCTATATAGTCCTCTGTCACGATCCCGAATCTTCTCTTTTTAAAATGCTCAAGGCTCCTCTTTCCGATGGGGATGACCTCCGCCTCCTGTGGCATGCCTACAGTAGTCCTGAAAACGTTGCTGTTGTAACCGCCTGCGAGACCTCTGTCTCCTGCGATGACTATGTACAGCGGCTTTTTCCCTTCGGTGGGAGTCAGGAACTTGGATACGAAATCATTGGAGGAAGCTGCTATGTCCTGCATGGCCTCGTAAAAGGTCGTGAAATACTCCTTTACGGCAACGGCTTTTTGCTGTGCGCTCCTCAATTTGCTAGCTGCGACGAGCTCCATGGCCTTGGTGATCTGGCGCGTGGAGTTCATGCTCTTTATTCTGTTTTTGATCGCCTTGGTAGATAAACCGGCCATTTCCAGTCTCCTATCCTAATGCAGCCAGATAATCGGCGACTCTTTCGGTGATGGCTGCGTCAAGTTCTGCATTGTCTTCATCCGAAAGCTTACCTGTGGTCCTGATGTTTTCAAGGACCTGTCCGTGATTGGCATCGAGCCATGGATAGAGTTTAGTCTCAAAGTCGTGGATCTTGTTTACAGGGACATTTGCAAGGTAACCGCCTGTTACTGCGAAAAATATTGCAACCTGATGGGCAACATCCAAAGGCTCGTTGCGGCCCTGTTTGAGGACTTCAACTATCCTTTCACCCTGATCCAGTCTGTCCTTGGTATCCTTATCAAGGTCTGATCCGAACTGGGCGAAGCTCTTGAGCTCTATGTACTGTGAATAGAGGAGCTTTAAGGATCCTGCTACCTTTTTCATTGCCTTTATCTGAGCATCTCCTCCTACACGGGATACGGAGATACCGGGGTTGATAGCGGGCATTATTCCGGAGTGGAACATTTCGGTCTCCAGGAATATCTGACCGTCCGTGATGGATATTACGTTGGTCGGGATATATGCGGAGACGTCTCCTGCCTGAGTTTCTATGATAGGCAGAGCCGTAAGGGATCCGCCGCCGTATTCGGGAGCCATTTTCGCAGCTCTTTCAAGAAGTCTTGAATGGAGATAGAAAACGTCGCCCGGATATGCTTCTCTTCCCGGAGGTCTTCTGATAAGAAGTGACAGGGCACGGTAAGCAACGGCATGCTTTGAAAGGTCGTCGTATATCACGAGGACGTCCTTTCCCTGATGCATGAAGTACTCACCCATAGCGCATCCTGAATATGGCGCTATATAGAGAAGCGGTGCAGGTTCTGAAGCCGTAGCGGAGACTACTATGGTGTAGTCCATGGCTCCTGCATCCTGCAGGTTTCCTACCAGCTGGGCTACTGTGGACTGTTTCTGGCCTATGGCAACATAGATGCAGATAACATCCTTACCCTTCTGGTTGATGATAGTGTCTATTGCGATCGTGGTCTTTCCTGTCTGACGATCGCCTATGATAAGTTCTCTCTGGCCTCTTCCGATTGGTATCATGGCGTCTATGGCCTTGATGCCGGTTTGAAGAGGAGTATCAACGCTCTTTCTAACAAGTATTCCCGGAGCCGGGCTTTCGATAGGTGCATAAGTATCGGTATCGATGGGTCCCTGCTCGTCTATGGGCTGTCCAAGGGCATTTACGACACGTCCGAGAAGCTTTTCTCCTACGGGAACGGATACGACTCTGCCTGTACGCTTTACCGTATCTCCTTCCTTGATCCCTTCGTCAGGTCCGAGCATGACGATGGAAACGGAGTTCTCCTCAAGGTTCTGAGCCATTCCGTAAACTCCCGTGGGGAATTCGAGAAGCTCGTTTACCATGCAGTTGTCAAGTCCTGCGGCACGTGCGATACCGTCTCCGACCAGGACTACTACCCCGGTCTCGGACTGGTTGA
>CAZTHD010000064.1:0-7042 GCA_964613315.1 uncultured Oscillospiraceae bacterium
GTAAAAGTAGAGACATTACTGGAAATGTCCAACTAATTGGAAAGTGTTATACTAGTAGAACGTAGCCACAGGATCTTCAGGTTCGTTTGCCGGCATCAGTGCCTTTATGGTGATGACAGGGCCTGGCTTTACTCCATAGGCAGGGCTCTTCTTTTTGTTTATGACACCGGTGACCCTCACCCAAAGTCCGCCGTCAGGCTTTTTCCCGCTGCACTCGCAGGCAAGGCCTGCCATGCGTATATCCTCGACGCAGCAGGTCATGATCTCTCTTCCAACCACGAATACACCGGCAGGAAGCCTTTCGGAATTACCTGTTATGGCTACGAACTGCACCGTCTTTCCTTCGTAATCTGCCATTTCTTCGGACAGGTCTCTATAGAAGAGAGCAAAGTCCTGGTCTTCTATCTTGATGACCGAAGCCTCTTTATCGAAAGGCAGCGGGTCCTCTATATCGTCGACTTCTGCTTCCCCGCCCGGATGCTCGTATACTATATCGGTCCTTCTCGACGCGCCTCTTACTATCTTGTGGAGCTCCATCTTGTCGACTGAGCCGTCGAACCTGTTGAATACTATGCAATCGCAGGACTTGAGCTTGTCGTAGCTGTAGTTGCGCATGTTTGCGTTGTAGCTGATGTAGGTGTTGCTGTCGGCAAAGGAAAACTCCTGGTAAACGATCCAGTTTTCCGGCATGGCTGCAAACAAGGGATCCAGCATCCACATGCCGTTATACTCTATGAGCACCCTCTCTGCGCGGTACTTTTTGACGAGGTTAGTCAGGTTGACCGGATTTATGAGCTTCTGATCGTCTATATATTCAAAGAACACGTTCTTCCCTGAAAAAGTGCTGGGATCGTACTCTTCTATACCTTCCTCGCACACCAAAACGAGAGTCCTCTCGCCTGCGTTGAAGCGTTCGTCCTCAAGGGTGCCCTGTATGAAAGTCGTCTTGCCGGATTCGAGGAACCCTGTAAAGAGATATACGGGTATTTCTTTAGCCATATTTATGCCTCAAACAAAGTTTCGACCTTTTCGGTCTTAAGCTCTGCGCCTATGACGCAAAGCAGTCCTGTGGGAGCTGCAGCTCCCTTTCTTACTTCCACCTCTCCCGGTGTGTAATCGAAGTGTATCCATCCGCCCTCGGTGCAGGCTACGATGCCCTTTGCGCGGACGACCATTCCGTATTCTTCCGTATTGTCGAGAGCCTCGAGCTTAGACCTGATATCTGCCTCGGAATATGCCTTAGCCGTTTCTTTGCCCCAGCTTGTGAAGACCTCGTCAGCGTCATGCTCACCGTGGTGATGATGGTGATGATTGTGGTGATGATGCTCGTGCTCCTCTTCGTCGTCATCGTCGTCATCATGATGATGGTGGTGGTGATGTTCGTGCTCATCTTCATCATCGTCGTCATCATGATGATGGTGGTGATGCTCATGCTCCTCTTCTTCAGCATCTTCCCTTATATGCTCCTGAATGAGCTCTTCGAGTTCCTTTGAAAGGGAATACTCTCCGTCCACGACTTCGAGGATCTGTTTTCCGGAAAGTTCGTTCCAGGGTGCAGTAAGTATGACGGCGTTGGGATTTAAGGACCTTATGAGATTCCAGGAATAGAATTTTGTTCATGAATTAATACTGGAACTTTGCATTTATGGGCAGCATATAAAACAGGTGCAGTAATATAACCTCCTGCTCTGCGTCCTTGAAAGAGCTACGCAGTTAGCAGTGGCGACCTGATCGTTAAAGAACTCGCCGAAGTTCTTTATGTACATCTTTGCCTTCTTGCAGTCCACGACAGTCGTCATGCCGCCAAGAACGAATCTTCCTTCTCCTGCCGCCATGACTGCGGCTGCGACTTCTGAAAGCTTTCCTACTCCCGAGGGCTCTATGACTATCCTATCAGGATGATACTGGTCGTCTACCATGAGCAGGGCCTTTTTGAAGTCGCCCGTAAGGCTGCAGCAGATGCATCCCGAATTGATCTCGTTGATCTCAACTCCGGCGTCTTTGAGGAATCCACCGTCGATCCCTATCTCACCGAACTCGTTTTCGATGAGGACTATTTTCTGTCCTGCATAACCTTCAGCTATGAGCTTCTTTATAAGAGTTGTCTTTCCTGCTCCCAAGAAACCTGAATAAATATCTATACGTGTCATTTTTTAACGCCTCCATACCAAAATATTGCATCCGTGATGCAAGTGAATACAGTATACCACAAATATGCCTAAAAAGAGCCCGTATCAAATATACTTTTTGATGCTTATGAAAGTGCGGTCCTTTTTGGACGTACCTCCGACTTCTTCAAGAACACACTTCCCTTTTCCTCTCAAAACTACGATATCACCCTCGGAGAGTTCTTTATCGGGTTTTAAGCATTCGGCATGATTAACAAAGACCAGCCCCTGCTTCACAGCCTCCTGAGCCTTAGATCTCGAGCTCCTGAAAGCCGAGGCAAGGAACGCATCCAGCCTAAGGGATGCAAGAGTATCCTTTATGATCTCCGTCTTCACTTCCGTAAGATCGATCTGATCTATGGAGGCAGCAGTCAGGCTAAGTTCCGTTCTACCCGCCTTGAAATAGTTCGCAAGAAGAAACTCCTCGAGCTCTTTATCGATAATGATATCTGCGCCGTTTTCCCGGACTAATATATCTCCTATCTTTGCCCTTGAAAGTCCAAGTCCCAGTATGGACCCAAGATAATCCCTGTGCGACAGGGCTTTGCCTCCGGTCTTATGGGAGACCCTTAGGATCTCCATGGGACAGTCCAAAAGATAATCGTCCTTTCCGGCCCAATTCGGCAGGAACACTGCTATGCGCCTTTCTGCCGTATCATAGCCGCCGTCGAAGAAATACTCTATGCCGCAGTATCTAATCTCATTTTCAAGAAGACCCTGCGTGCGCATGTCAAAAAAATCCGTAGTGCACATACGGTTTTCGTTCCTTCATCTCTCAAGTTCGTCGAGAGCCTTAGCCAATCTGATCTTTTCTTCTTTATCTTCTTCTCTCATAAAAATCGAGCCGGCACCTAAGAGGTACCGGCATCATTTTATCTGTTTCTCCAGGGATTGTCCGGACGAGGATCTGTTGGATCCCATCCGCAGTCGTCGGTCTCGCTTATGAAGTCGACCGCCCTTGCAGGCTTGCCCAAAGGCCCCGGTGAAGACGGGTCTTCGTATACTATGACCTGGGTACCGTCCACGCAGTTGTCATAAAGCCACTTGCAGTCTATGGTCTGCAGCCTTATGCAGCCAAGAGATGCATAGTCTCCAAGCAGGTTATATTCGTCCCTCATGATGTTATCTACGCTGTTTGAATAATAGCAAATGGTGTGGAACATGTAGCCGTCGTAGCGAAGATTTATCGCATAGCGTCCCCAGCTTCCGTCCACCATGTAGCACCAGTCTGCTCTCCATTCCATATTATAGGTGTCCACGGGAGTCTCGTGTCCTTCTCTTCCCGTCGAGCAGATCATCGCCTTTACGGGCACGGTATATTCACCGTAATCATCCTGGGTATATACCGTCACGCAGTTGAGAGATCTGTTGACCCTTATCTGATAAGGATAATTGCCGTTGGGCATGGAATAAGGATTTATCCACGCTGCCTGGGAACTCATGTCCTGCTCCACCTGGATGTTGTTTTCAAGGTCTGCCAGTCTCCAGTATCCGTCGTCCTCAAGATGAAGTATGAGGCAAAGCTCGATGGGGGATCTGTCTGTTCCGTCCCAGCGTATGACGTCATAGTTGAAGGAAAGGTTTATCATGGCATACCTGTCTCCCACGTTTATGGGTTCAGACATCACGAGATCCTTGACTTCGGTATAGTAATGATAACCAAACCATGTCATATCCATACCTGAAAGAACGTCCTTTAAAGGAGAGCCCGGTATTATATACGGATCGAGGTCCCAGTAGCTGTAATCGTTGCTCATGAAAAGAGCATACTTGTTGGAAAGCTCCGCAGCCCTTTCCCTTATGGTCTGCCTTTCGTAATCCTTGTAATAGTTCGCAGCAAAGAAGGTGTCCTTATCAAGCTGTATAAGAGGAAGGACTTCGCCGTTCCTGCTGACCTCGAGCTGGGATTCGTCATATACCCAGTTGACGTCGATCTTTTTGTAGGTCTCCACGGAGAAACCGCTTTTTTTGAGTTTTTGCGTGGCAGGGAAGACGTAATCCTCTGCGGTAGACATATAGTCTATGGTCTGATTCGTAACGCTTAAAACGCAATCTTCCGGCATGATGACCTTGTATTTGACAAGGCTTTGCACGTCCTTCTTTTCAAAGAGGGCAAGGCCCATGATGCCGGATTTCGTCTTTTCGAGTGTTACCTTTGCCACGGGCTTCCCTTCGGACTTCAGCACGTATTCATACTCACCGGCATCGTTTACAGTGGGGATGAGGCTCGATTCAAGCTCAAGGCCTGTAGCTTCCGAAAGCTCTTTTCCCGCTTCTCCCACCAGGGTGGCAGCAGAAGCTTTCTGATATTCAGCGCACTGTTTCCATACCCAGAAAAGCCCTCCTGCTATGGCAAGGACCAAAAACAGGACAAAGATGAGGTAAGCTGTCCTACCGGGGTTCTTCTTTTTGGCTGCCTTTGGATTTTTTTCATCTGAAGGCTGCGTAGGAGCTTCATTTGAAATTTTTCCTTCTGCAGGCAGAACGAAAGCATCATTTGCAGTATCTACTGAAGGCGATGCAGGAGCTTCGCTAAGATCTCTCTCCGCTGAATGTGCAGGAGCCTCATCTTCTTCGTGAATGTCGTCGAAGAAGATCGGAGATGCGTCCTCTATATTTTCATATTCGTTTTGCAATTTATCGTTATTATCCATCTCTTATCTCTTTTTCACGAGAAATGCCGTGGGAAGTTCTCTTTCTCCGTTTAAGGAAGCGGTGTTGGTTATGACCTCTCCGTTGTAAACGAGGGAGCTGCTGTTGCCGCCGTCAAGATTTGCAGCGTTTACGGCTCCGTACTGCTGCATGACTCCTATGAGGTCATAATAACTTGCCCCTATGCTGCTGGGCTGCCTTCCGTCGACCACGAGAAGAAGCACTGCTCCGTCAGCCCTTTGTCCTATGGCAGTACGCGGATTGAGGCCTCCGCCGTTGCCCACGTCTACGGGCTCTCCGTTTATGATGAGGGCCGGGCCCCATTCTACGGCATCCCTTATGCCTCTTTCGAGAGCTTCTATGCCGGTCATCCAGCCAACCACCAGCTTGTTATTGTTATCGAATCCTATTACCTGATAGGATGAATACTGGTCTCCGTTCTTCCATTCGCCCTTGGATATGACTATGCCAAGAGGCATGGCGCCGCTCCCGAGACCGTTGATATCGAGGAAACCTCCTCCGTTGATGCCTGCTATAGCATCGTCGGCTTTTACCATATCACTGACCACCATGCCCCAGTCGGCATAGTAGTTAGGTATATCGTATACGTATACTCTCGAAGGATCGTTGACTATCATCATCTTTCCGTTGAAGGTAGGTCCGTGGACGTCCTCCACTATGATGGCATCCATGTCGAGAGTATCGTCTATCTCGACAAGATCCCCGTCTGTTATGAGGTCTTCGTCCTTTGCGGTATTCTCTTCCATAATTTTTGCTACGGTCTCCTTTGAAAGGAAGAGTTTAGCAAGTGGTTTTGCAGCAGAGCTCTGCTGCACCGTGACTACGAAGAGATCCCTGATCTCTTCAGATGGTCCCTTTTCAAAAATATATATGGCTCCTACGACAAAGATGAGGACCGCTGCGATCAATGTGAAAAACACTTTGAAAAAGCCGCCGATGATCTTTGCCGCTTTGCTTTTTTCCTTTTTTTCTTTCTTTTTACTCATATCCCTTATTCAAGACTCCTCTTAAACGTATCTTTTTTGAAAGCCTCCATGTGCTTGTCGTGGTATGCGAAACGCTTCCTTGCTATGCTGCTGTAAACAAGAGTTCCGGCTATCAGTGTGGCAAGCCAGGATATGGGATAAGCAGCATAAAGCACGTAAAGATTGTGGAACTCCGGCATCTGGAATATGGTGTAGATTATGAGAAGTCTCACACCGCATATCCCAACTATAGAGATTATTGCAGGCGGGGTCGAAGAACCTATGCCCCTGAGGCAGGCAGCCGTAACGTCGTAAAGACCGTTCACGAAGGCAAATGTGCAAACGAACAAAAGCTTTATGACTCCCGCATCTATGGCCTCCTGGGAATCGGTGATATATATACCAAGAAGCTGTGTTTTGAAGAGCATTATTATGCCCGCAGAAGCGAGACCGAAAAGACTGGAGTAAAGGACCGAGATCTTTCTTACCTGCTTTACCCTGTCGTATTGCTGAGCGCCGTAGTTCTGACCAACGAAATTGACAGTGGCCTGCGATACTCCTGCAAGGAGGACGTACTGGAAACCGTTGATGCTCTGCGCTGCAGACGATCCTGACATGACTGCAGTACCGAAGCTGTTGATGGAGCTTTGGATGATTATGTTGGAAACGGAGAACATGGACTGCTGAAGGCCTGCCGGAAGCCCTATCTTTATGATCCTCAGACAGTCCTCTTTATAGAACTTCACGTATTTGAACTGAAGCCTGCAGCAATTTGTGAGCCTTGTGAGCTGCCTTACCGTAAGGACACCTGAGAGTACCGTGGTTATGGCAGTCGCAAGGGCGACTCCCGCAATGTTCAGATCGAAAAAGACCACGAAAATCACGTTGAGTATGACGTTGAGAACGCCCGATATGGTCAGATATATAAGAGGCCTTCTCGTATCTCCGTTGGCCTTGAGTATAGCTGAAGAATAGTTGTATATGAGGCTTCCCGGTACGCCTATGAACGTGATGCGAAGATAGGTGACCGCATAGTCTATGATCTCGTCGGGAGTATCCATGGCCGCAAGCATGGGACGGGCGAATATGAAACCGAATACGGCCACGAAAAGTCCGCACACAAGGCCCAAAGGAAGGCAGGTGTGGACAGCCCTGTTGACCTTTTTCCAGTTGTCTTCACCAAGGCCTGTCGAACCTACGACGCTGACGCCTATAGAAAAGACCATGAAGAAGTTT
>CAZTHD010000065.1:0-7003 GCA_964613315.1 uncultured Oscillospiraceae bacterium
CACGTGGTCCAGGTACTCCAGGTTGAGCTCGATGAGGTAGTCGTTGATCTTCTTTATGAGGAGCCTTGCGAAATCCTCGTCTTCATAGAGGTCTTCAAAGAATTCCTCGGCGCCTCTTGTGTACTGGCAAACGTCGAAGACCTGTCCTGAATTTGCAGAGCATGCGGTAACATATTTATCAGTATCTTCATAATAGTGCTTTGCCAGTTCCCTTAAGCCTTCGTAGCGTCCCGGATCTTTTGGATCGGGAGTCTTCCAGGCTTCGAGTTCTTCGAAGGTCGCAGTTCTTAAGGGATGGAGGACTATGGTCGGGAATCTTCCGACAATGGATCTTCCTATGCCCCACTCGTCTATGATGCGGCCTTCCGAATCTGTATACGGAGTGTAGTTCTTTGCTTCTTTGATGTTGATATGTCTGAAGTCGCTGTCCAGAGCATCGGCAAAATCATAATCCTCATACATGGTGTCCTTGCCGGGCCTTATGAGCCTTTTTGATTTATCGGTATCGATGCCGAGGAGCTTTGCCGTCTCCAGGTAAAGGTCGGTATTCACTCTGCTGGCGCTTCCCCATACGTCCAGAGGCACGCGGTCCGGTTCCTCATGGCGGAGGGTCATTTCAACTCTTTCTCTTGATGTCATAATATCCTCCTCTTGTCTATTCGCCTATTATCATCACGTTGCATTTTCTTTCCCTCGAGCGGTTCTGGTCCCAGTCTATGAAATAGACAGAACCCACCGAGCCTATCTGGAGCTTTCCGTCTGAAATGACGAAGGTCTCGCTTGCTCCGAAGAGAGATGCTCTTAGGTGTGCATCTCCGTTGAGTATGGTCCCCGGCTCGTAGGGGAACTCCGGAGTATCGAGGCTCATGAGGAAATCGAGGTGCTTGGGACCGGGATATCTGTAGTCCATGTTGTCCGTCAGCTCTCTTGGAATGATCCTGTCCAGTATCCTGTTGAGGTCTACCTGGAGGTATTCGTCTCCGTTGAAATCCGTGTCGTGGACGAACTCTTCCATTATGACGGAGCAAGTGGTGTGGGGAGACTGCACTACGCAGATGCCGTCCTTTACGCCGCTTTCTTCGATGATCTTTTTCACTTCTGCTGTTATGTTGTGATATGAAGGTCTTGACCCGTTCGAGGTCACGTGAATCGATCCTTTATGTATTTTCAAATCTTTGTCCTCCTTTTGATCATTTATCTATATCCTTCCTTGCCTTTACTATGGCAAGGATCATTTCCTCAAGAGCAGCAAGGGGATCTTCCTTTGCGACTATGCCGCTGGTGGCGCCTGTGCCGTCCGCTCCGCCTTTGACTATGGCGTTGTAGACGTCCTCGCCTGTGCTTATCCCCGATGCCTGAAGGACCAAAGTCTCGGGGCTAAGCTTTCTTACTATGTTGTCAGTCTCCTTCATATATGAATCCCCGCTGGTGACGCCGGTCCCTATGAGCTTTGCAGGCTCGCATACTATGATATCCGGATGCATGGCTGCTACTGCGGCTGTCTCCGCCGCGGAATCAGCGCAAACTATGGTCATGATGCCAAGCTCTGCAGCTCTTCCGATGGTATCGGACAGCTCTGCGACCGTCATGGCATGTTCTATATGGTTGAGAAAAGTCGCCTCTACCCCGTACTCTTTAAGAGCCTCAGGAAGTATGGCTCCCATGCCTCTTCCCGGGGTGATACCGTCCATGTGCTGGGCGGTGATTATAAGATGGGGCGCTCTTTTCTTTATTTCTGCAAGTTCCACGTGCTGAGCAGTAAAGAAAATATCTATGTCGTACTTTTCAGCCAGTTCATCGGCCTTTTCAGCCAGCCTGTAGGCTTTTTCTCCGTAAAGATAGGACTTCGGATTTACGACGAAAAACGGTCTTCTGATCTTTCTTTTCATTTTGCTTTTCCTTTTTTGGTTCAGCCGCGGCATATGCTGAAGTAGTGTCTGAGCACTTCCTTCATGGCGCTCCTTGCCGAAGCTTTCATCTTATGCAGATCGTTGCTTTCTTCCTTCCTTATCGCATCTGCGGCGGCGAGAAGGAACTCGGTATATACGTTGACTTTGCATATACCGTTTCTGACACATCTTAAGATGTTGTCGTCTCCGGTACCGGAGCCTCCGTGGAGCACGAGGGGTATATCAAGAGCCCCGTTGAGCTCTGAGAGCCTTTCGAAATTCAGCACCGGTTTGAACTTTTTGTATATCCCGTGGGCTGTTCCTATGGACACGGCCAGGGAATCTACTCCCGTCTCCTTGGCGAAAGTCTTTGCTTCTTCGACTTCAGTGTATACGCCTTCGTCCGAGTCTATGCTGCCGCTTCCGACGTGGCCGACTTCGGCTTCTACGCTGATGCCTAAAGGATGAGCCATCTCCACGATGGCTTTTGTCCTTTTTATGTTTATGTCAAAGGGATCGGTGGATGCATCGAGCATTACTGATGAAAAGCCCAGCTCTATGGCTCTTTTCACGTAATCCTCAGTCGTTCCGTGGTCTAAATGAAGCACTACAGGCACCGAAGACTTCTTTGCAAGGTACAGCCCTATATCCGCAGCGTCTTCTAAGGGGAAGAAATCCTCAAAGACCTGAGCGTAGGATAGGATGAGCGGCATATGCAGCTCTTCGGCTGTTTCTACGAAACACTTAGCGGAATCGTAGTCGAAGAAGTCGGGAGCCGGAAGTCCGAATCCCATATTTTTAGCTTCGTTCAATATTTTTTTGGAATCAACTAACATGTCTGATCCTCTGTTTGCGAAATTTTGTGTTGATTTAAGTTGAAATTATTGCACATCTTTTCACGTCTGTGATACTATTATCTCACGTCCTATGGAGGTGTGATATGCAAAGCGAAAAGAGAAAAATGATAACTCAGGCTGCAAAGCTTTACTATTACGGCCACATGACCCAGGAAGAGATATCCGCCATGATGGGTGTCTCCAGATCCAAAGTTTCCAGAATGCTCCTTGAAGCGGAGAACATGAATATAGTCAGGATATCCATCCACGATCCGTATTTCAACCGCGAAGAGATGGCGGCTTCCATAAAGGAGACCTACGATCTTGCCGAAGTCGTCGTAGTTCCGAGCGGCAACAACGCCGATGCATCAAAGGTCAACGTGGGAGCGGCTGCTACCGACTTTCTTCTCGGAAGGCTCACGGAGCAAAGCCGCATAGGCATCTCCTGGGGAACGACCCTCAACGCCTTCGTCAACACCTTCAAGGTCCCAAGGCCCTATCCTAAGGCCTGCGTAGTACAGCTCACAGGGGGCATGTATATACCCAATATGCACATAGACGGAAGGGACGTTGCGAGGATACTGTCAAGCAAGCTGGGCTGCACCCTCTATGCTCTTCAGCTGCCTATGTTCATGCATAACCCGGGTCTTAAGGAGCTCATCCTGAAAGAGCCTGAGACCCTTGCCCACTTCAAGCTTTTCGACAGCCTCGACATCGCGCTGGTGGGAGTAGGCACTAAGAACTACAAGGACAGCATAGTATACAAGGCTAATTACATAAGCGAGGAAGAAGCAAGGCTCATTGATGAGCTTAAGCTCTGCGACATCTGCGGCCATCAGATAGACAGCAATGGCAGAGAACCTGTGGAATCCATAACGAACAGACTTTACGGTATTTCCCTTGAAAGCCTAAAGAAGACTCCCATGGTAGTAGGTCTTTGCACCGGAAAGGACAAGGCCCAGTCCATCAAAGCTGCCATAGCGGGCGGATATATAAAGGCTCTCATAATCGACGAGATAGCCGCCATGACCCTTCTTGAATCCGATTAGATCATCTCCTCATCTGCCTGTAGATGCGTATAAGGGCATTTCCCAGCTCTTCTACGTCTTCTTTTGTATTGCCGCATCCAAAGGACAGCCTTATGCAGCCTCTGGCATATTCTTCCGGGACTCCTATAGCCCTTATGACGTGGGAAGGCTCTACGCTTTTGCTGTTGCATGCAGATCCCATGGATACGCTGATGCCCTCTCTATTCAGGAAGAAGAGCATACCTTCTGCCTCCGCGTCTTTGAAGGACACGTTCAATATCCCGGGAACAGACCTCTCCATATCGGTATTTACCAATATATCGTCCTTTTCAGCATCCAGCAGCATTTCAAGAAGAAGTCTTCTGTTTTCTTCATTTTCTGCTGCTCTTTTTTCTCTTTCCTCTTCGAGCAGCTCCGCGGCCTTTCCGAATCCGACTATTGCCGGAACGTTTTCCGTGCCGCCTCTGTAGCCGTCTTCCTGCTGCCCGCCGTGCATCATGGGGCTTAATATGGCATCGTCCTTTATCCACAGCGCTCCGCAGCCCTTAGGACCGTAGATCTTGTGGGAAGAAAGGGATATCATATCAGCTCCAAGGCTGTCTGCTTCTATCCTGACAGCAGGGAATGCCTGCACTGCGTCGGTGTGGAATAAAGCGCCCTTGCTGTGGGCATAGGATACAAGAGAAGAAATATCCTGTATGATGCCAAGCTCGTTGTTTGCCATCATCACGGATACGAGGAATACCTCCTCGTCCACAAGCTTCCTGTATGCATCTGCGTCTATCAGACCCTTACTGTCCACGGGAAGGATGCGAAGCTCCATTCCGAAAGCCTTTAAAGCCTCGGCGTTTTCGAGGACCGCGTGGTGCTCTATAGCCGAAACAGCTATGGCTTTTCGTCCGCCGCTTTTTAACGAGCTGCCCATTATGGCAAGATTGTCGCTTTCCGTACCGCCGGAGGTGAATATTATCCTTCCGGCATCCGTATGAAGAGCGGCCTTTATCTTTTCTCTCGATCCTTCTATAGCGGAGGCGTTTTTCCGACCTCCGCTGTAAAGTCCCGATGCGTTGAAGAAAGACTCTTCGAAATACGGCTTCATCGCCTCGAACACCCTGGGGTCCACAGGAGTGGTAGCTGCAAAATCAAAGTACTTCACGGCAAGGCCTCCCCGCATAAAAGCTCCGTGACGTTCCTTATGACGTCCTTTTCGCCTATGTGGTTTATGAAGGGCTTGCCTGAGACCACGGGGCACTTCTCGTTTTCAAAGAACGGGAACATCTCTATGATCACGTCATAATTTCCGGCCACGTAGGTGGTCTCCCAAAGATTCTGGATATTGACTTGTATATCCACTCCCTTGGCTCTGCAGCTCTCGGTGATAAGTTCACCGGCTCTTAGCATGGTAGTTCCGCAGAGGCCTCCGGCGATGAGCAGTTTCTTCATCTATTCTTCTGCAAATAGTTCGGGATGTTCGAAATAGTAAGCAAATTCTTCTACGTCTTTTGCTTCGTAGAGTTTTTTGAGAAGCTCGGGCTCTGAGAACATGCCCATGAGCTCCTGAAGATCGTCTATATGGGAGTCGGCGCCTTCCGCATTGCACATGAGGAAGACCATGCTGCAGGGAAGAACTTCCTCGGCATCGCCCATATTGATGAAATCGACCGGTTTATCAAGGACCGCTATAGCAACGCCCGTCTTTTTGACATCCCCTGAAAAAGCATGGGGTATGGCAACGAAGACACCTTCCGAGGGAAGTCCCGTGGGGAACTCCTTTTCCCTGTCGAGGACGGCCTGCTCATAGTCGGCTCCTATATATCCCAGCGCCTGCATAGCAAAGGCTAACCTCCCGATTATCTCTTCTCGGGAGGTTGCCTCTTGATGCAGGAAAATAAGATTTCTGTCAGCAACAATCATATTTCCTACCTACAATATTGGATCTAGAATATCGCTTTGAACAGCTGGAGTATTCCGGCGCCGATGATATCTCCGCCCATGTCGAAGCAGGACTGAGTTACTGCCGGATCTCCGAGTCCTAAGGAGCCCATCGTAGCTGTTACGATAGGAGCCTGGAATGTTGCGAGATAGAATACCGGGATAGTCCAGAGCAGTGTGAAGACTACGATACGGAATACGTTGCCCTTGAACATAGGCGCAACTGCTCCTGTCCAGTAAGGAACTATAGCAAGAGATGCTATGGGGAGGAGCTTGTTTCCGGGCAGTATCACTGCGAGGATGACGATCAGCGGATAAAGGATGACTGCGGATGCCATGACGGAAGGATCTCCGAGAAGTGCTGCGCAGTCGACGCCGACGTAAAGCTCTCTGCCTTCGAACTTCTCCTGAACGGTCTCGATGATAGCGTTGGCTATAGGCATGATACCTTCGCAGAGTACGGAAACTGTCTTAGGAAGGAATACCATGAGAACGCCGACGGAGATACCGAGCTGGAGAACTGCGCCGTAGCTCATCTTTCCGATGATGCCGATGATGATACCGATGATGCATCCCATGACACCGAGTTCACCGAATACGCCCATCTTGTTTCTGACTGCATCGGGCTTGAAGTTGATCTTGTTGATTCCCGGGATAGCGTCAAAAAGCTTGTTGAAGGGCTTTGCTACAAGGCCCAGGAAAGAAACCGTGCAGGGAACTGCGATTCCGGGCATCTGGTTGAAATCCTGATACTCTTTTGCTGTCCAGTCTGCCATCTTGGAACCGATGGTAAGGAAGAGTATACCTGCGCCTACGCCTGCCCATACGTTACCGGTTGCAGCCCATACGAAACCTGCAAGTACGTTGCCGTGCCAAATGCTCCAGATGTCTGTCCACATGGTCTTTGTGACCTTGCAGAGGATCAGGATGACGTTGACAAGAAGTGTTCCGATAATAACGAAAGCAAGACCTGGCCATGCGAATGCGACGCCTGCGCTTCCCCAGCCTATGTCGATGACACTCATGTCTTTTGAGAAGTTCTCACTGAATGCCGAGATAGCCGGAGTAAGAGCATCGGTAGCGGTATTGACTATGATGGAGAGTCCTGCAAGACCTATACCTGCATAGAGACCGCCGCGAAGGCTCTTGGAGAAACCTGCTTTAAAGCAGATTCCCAGGATGAACATTACGAGTGCTACAAGTACCGAGCTTCCGACATTACCAAGAAATGTCGCTACTGCTGCTGCTATACCATTCATACATTTACCTCCTCGTATAATATGTTTTAACTTATGAAATAACGTGTATTTTGATCAGC
>CAZTHD010000066.1:0-6985 GCA_964613315.1 uncultured Oscillospiraceae bacterium
TCGGTTTTGATCCTGTTTCCGTTCTCGTCGTAATGATATTTGATGGTATATACAGGCTTGTCTTCACCGTCATAGCTTGTATATTCGGCTACTTTCCCGAGTTCATTGGGCGTGAGGATCTCGTAATGAAGCAGGTTGTGGTTTTCATCTTCCGTCCTGCTCTTTATGTTGAAACCGTTTTCGTCGTATTCGTTATACGTAAATACCGGAGCGCAGTCAGGCCAGGCCTCGTAATACTCTGAAACTATGATCCTTCCCTTTTCGTCAAAACTCTGATAGGTCTTGTTTGTTACTATGGAGCCTTTTCCCAGGTGAGTGACCTCTATGGGCCTGTCCTTTTCGTCGTATTTGAACTCAGCCTTCATGAGCTCGCCTTTGTTGAAGACGAACCAGCTGCCTTCGGTATTGTTTCCTCTTTCGTCATAGGCATAGTCATAGGAAGCGGTCATTTTTTCGTTTGCATCAAAGCTGCTCTTCTTTACGATGTGGCCGTCCTTCCATTCGGTCACATGGGTGAATATGAGCTTTCCTTCTGCATCGAAGCGCTGCATTCTGACTACGTTGCCGTCTCTGTCCTTTTCAATTATGTCTTTGTTTGCCATTTTGATACCTCCGTTTTTCGCTCCTTAGTACTTCCTTTTTTAATTATATCATCTTTCTAACGCATTAATCGGACAAAAGGGCTTTAAAGTACAAAAAATGGCAAATATGTGTAGGCGAGGCTCAAGTATTATGGTACACTGTAGCTAAACGTAAATGAAGGTTTTTCATACATTGACAGCTAAAATATGAAGGAGAAGAATATGTACGGCTACACAGGAAAAATGCTCTTTGTGAACCTTGACGACGGTTCATTCGAAGAGAGGGAACTTACAGAAGATCTTGCGAAAAACTTTATGGGAGGACCGGCTCTCGGTGCAAAGATACTTTACGATGAGATGCCTGCCCATGCGGATCCCTTTTCATCAGAGAGCATGATAGGTTTCGTGGGAGGTCCCGTGAACAACACGAAGTCCTTCTTTAGCGGCAGGTATACGGTGGTCTCAAAGAGCCCCGTGACGAACGGCTTCAACGATGCGAATTCCGGCGGATATTTTGCCCCTGAGCTCAAAAGGGCGGGTTTTGATGCCGTATTCGTAAAGGGCATTGCAAAATCACCCGTTTATCTTCTGATAGACAACGGCAAGTACTGTCTCAGGGACGCTTCCGCACTGTGGGGCAAGACCAGCGGAGAGACTCAAAGGCTCCTTGAGGAAGAGCTCGGAAAGAAAAATTTAAGAGCCTGCTACGTAGGACCGGCAGGCGAGAGACGCTCTCACATCGCGGCAGTCATGAACGATATCCACAGAGCTGCAGGAAGAGGCGGCTCCGGGGCTATCATGGGATCTAAAAATCTCAAGGCCATAGTTGTCATGGGAAACGGAAAGATCGAATGCTTTGACGACGAAGAAGTCAAAAAGATAAACAAAGACGTAAGCTATAATATAACGGAAGGATCTGCAGCGGCTTCAGCAAAGAACTTCTCCGCAGGAGGTACCGGAAACCTCTATGCCATGGGTGTGCCCAGGAACTACACCGGTATAAAGAACTGGAGAGGAGTTCCTGAAGATATGGATCTCGAAGAGGCTCTCAAGGCCAGTTCTCCGAAGATGGATCCACTCTACAAGGTCAAACCCTACGGCTGCGCAAACTGCCCCCTTCACTGCGGAGCAGAGTATGACATCAGCAAAACCCGCTATGGAGTAAAAGAACTGGTAGGAAGGCCGGAATATGAGACGATAGGGTATTTCGGTTCTATGCTGCTCAATTACGACGTGGAGTCGATCGTTTACTGCAATTATCTTTGCAATGAATACGGATTCGACGTCATAAGTGCAGGAGGGACCATAAGCTGGGCCATGGAGTGCTTCGAGAACGGAGTATTCACCGAAGAAGACCTCGACGGTATACACCTCAGTTGGGGCAACTATGAAGCCATAGTAGCCATTCTTGAGAAGATGGGCAAAGGAGAAGGCGTAGGAGCCATACTTCAGAACGGAAGTTACTACGCTTCAAAGGTCATGGGAAAAGGCAGCGAAAAGTATCTGGTGGTGGCCAACGGCATAGAGCCCGGACAGCACAGAGTCACGCTTTCACCGGGAGTCGGAAGGGTCTTCAAATACGATCCTACCCCCGGCAGACATACAAAAGGCGGACTCCCTTACATGACGCCTCTTAAGGTGCCTGAATCAGAGACAGGGCCTGAAGACAAGAGATACGTTGCCATTCAGGAATTCGTGAACGCCTGCGGTATGTGTCTCTTCTTGAAGAATGGAGGATACGGTATAACAGGAGGTTTGGAACTTCGCTACGTCAACGCGGTCACAGGCTGGAACTGGTCAGTCGAAGACCAGAATACCTTCGGAGCACGTTCGATGAACATGAGGAACGCTTTCAACGTAAGAGAAGGCATAAGAAAGGACGATCTCTTCATGAGCAAGGAGTTGGAGGGTTCGCCTCAGGGAGACTTCCACATAGACGTCGATGCCATGGGCGAAAGCTTCATCAAGGAAATGGGCTGGGACGAGCAGATGGTCCCCTTAAGAGAAACTCTCGAAAGCCTGGGCGGCCTTGACAACGTCATACGCGAAATTTACGGAGAATAATATGAAGGTCACTTTTGAAATGGACCAGGCGACGCTGTCGGCCGAGGATGAGCTCGAGCTGCGCGAGGGTTCTACAGTTATCGAAGGTTTTGAGGCCTTTGTGAAGCCCTACCTGGAAAAAGGCGCCGTCTATCAGGAAGAGCAGATCTTCGTAGTCAACGGAAAAGTAGCAGAAGAGGATCAGCTGCTGAAGGACGGGGACAAGGTCCACGTATTTGCTGTATTTGCAGGCGGCTGAAAGATATTTTATATACGATTAAAAAAGTAAGGCAGGAGGGATGTTTTTTTCTTCCTGCCGCTTTCTATGAGGAATAAGTATTATGAGCAGGTATAACGAAGTTTTCAGAGCCGAATCCGGATGGAAGGCTTTCATCCTTTCCATCGTGACCTTCGGTTTGTCGTACGGTCTGTATAAAGGGATACTCGATAACTATCTGGCGGAGATAGTGTCCATGGGAGAACTGGGCAGAGGGATCACAGAGTTCTTCAGAGAGCTCCCCGGTCTTGCTCTTGTATTCATACTGGCCATACTGTATATGTTCTCTGCAGAGAAGATATACAGGATAGGCGCAGTGATAATGCTTTTGGGCATGGGCATGCAGGCCGCCATACCGCCTACGAGGGTCCTTGCTACCATAGCCATTTTCATCTATTCCCTGGGAGACCACATGCAGCTGGGCATGAGGAACACCCTTTCTCTTGAGTATGCTAAAGAGGGGCACAGCGGAGCGGCTTTAGGGCTTCAAAATGCGACTCACCAGATAGGAATGCTCACAGGCTACCTTCTTGTCATAGCGGTGCTTTTCTTCCTTCCCGGAAATCTCACAACCTACAGGCTAATATTCGCCGCATCGGCCGTTATAATCCTGATCGGTACCGTAGGCACCCTAAAGATGGAAGGAAACAGCGCCCAGGATGCAAACAAGCGCCGCTTCTACTTCCACAAGAAATACAGAAAGTACTATATGCTGGAGATCTTTTACGGAGCCCGCAAGCAGATATTCCTGACCTTCGGACCCTACGTTCTGGTCCTCTTTTACGGAGCCAATGCCAAGGTCATAAGTACTCTTTTTGCAGTCACCGCAGTCACGAGCTATTTTATGGCTCCGGTCATAGGAAAGATCATAGACAGGATAGGGTACAAAGCAGTAATGATCACAGACACCCTGATACTGGTCATAGTGTGCTTCTTTTACGGCTTTGCCCACCATTTCTTTTCCATGCATACGGCTTTTATAGTATGCTGCGTAAACTATGTTCTCGATTCCATAATATCCATGGCCTCCATGGCGGCGAACGTATACGTGCAGGATCTTTCGGACAATTCCGATGAGGTAAGGGCCACTATTTCAACGGGCGTGTCCGTAAACCATCTCATAACTATACTCATAGCTCTGTTCGGAGGATGGATATGGCAGTCGCTCGGCATAGAGACGCTCTTCATACTCTCGGCTATACTGGGCCTTTGCAACAGCGCCTACGCGGCGACCATAAAACCGGTCAAAAAGGAGATAAAGGAATAAAAATGGCATACAGATATGCATATTTAGCAGGGGGATGCTTTTGGTGCGTGACCCCCATATACAAGATGTACGGCGTAGAAGAGGTTCGCTGCGGATACGCAGGAGGCGATGAAAAGGATCCCACCTACGAGCAGGTAAAGGCTCAAAAGACAGGACACAGAGAGACCATAAGGCTCAAATACGACCCTTCGGAAGTATCCTATGATACTCTTCTTGACATATATTTTGCAAACGTCGATCCCTTCGACGGAGAAGGACAATATATAGACAAGGGATTTTCATACACCCTTGCAGTCTTTTATACGGACGAAGAGGAAAGAAAGATAGTCCTTGAAAAACTGGAGCAGATAAAAAAGGAATCAAAAAAGGAAACACAGGTCGCTGTGCTTCCTTTCAAAAATTTCTATGAGGCTGAGGAGTATCACCAGGATTATTACCTGAAAAATCCCGAAGCCTTTGAAAAAGAGCTCATAGAGTCAGGCCGCAAGAAGCCCTGATGCTCATATCACAGTAAGCAGCGCAAGGCTTATGGCTCCGAAATATACCCAGTATCTGAAGGTCTGCTTTTCCCTGAGTATGGAGTAGATCCACATCAGACAGCCCGCAAAGAGCACGGCTGCGAACCAGCTGCTCTGTATGCGCAGAGGAGTGATGCCGAATATGGATATATACAGGCAGAGTTTCGATATGGCTATGAGCGCAAAGAGCATATTCTCACAAAGAAGCAGGAGACAGCTTAGCTTGAACAGCTTTGAGTCTCTTGTTTTTTTGTCTGCAGTCCTCGTCGTCATCCAGAGGAGGAAGAAGTTGAGGGCAGTGAGCTTGCAAAGCTCAAAGAAACCGCTGCGGGCATATTCCGATACTATGAATCCTTCCGGGAGCCTTCCGAAGAACGCACCAAAAAGATAGTTGGCCTGGATCACGAAGAATATCAGGTATATGACGGAGAATGCCCCTATTATGAAGGTCCAGACCGACGCGGAGACCTTTTTGAGTGTCTCAAGGAAGCATAAGATGAGTCCCTTTCTCTCTTCGAGCTTTTCTATAGGATATCTGAAGCTTCCCCCTATCAGGCCCCAAAGCCAGGCGCCTACCGGTATGCTGAAGATGATCTCCATGCTCAGGATCTCATCCATTTCGAAGTGGAAGAGGTCTCCAAGCTTTCGGAAGAGCTCGTAGAATCTGTCATCTGCATCCATGAGCAGAGACGTTGCCATTATTAGCAGTACGCCGCTGACAAGAACGGCAGCTACGCTCATCCAGGGGAAGGGCCTGCCTTCTTCCTTTCTTTTAGAGCTTAGAAAGTTCTTGATCCCCCAGATGACTGTCTTTATCCTTAAAAAAATATTTCCAAAAGGAATGATCACAGCTGCGTCGACGACGTCTACAGGTAGCAGGTGTCCGCTTCTTCTCTCAAGCATTTTCCCGCTTCTTGCGATGACGTACCATACGAAGAATATGTGTATGAAGAGCAGCATCTGTCCTTCGTTCCATATGCGTTCGAACTGATAGGGTTCTGGGAATATGGGAGACCTTCCGTATATCATATTAAAGGAGAGGGTGAGGCTGCAGATGAGAAAGCAGGCAAGCGTTATCACGCTTTCAAAACCGTGCCTTATTTTTCTGTTAAGATATTCCACTGTAAGGACGAGGGTCGCCGTCAGAAGAAGGAGCCAGTAGGCTCTTTCTTCGTAATAGGGATGCAGCAGCGTCTTGCTGTAAAAGAATGCGAAGACGAAGCTTAAAAGCGCGAATGTCAGCTCTGCTGCTGTTGCGCAAAAAGGGATAGCCTCCGGGATAGAGCTGCTCACAGGCGGGATGCCTGCTTTCGGAATGTCATTTGTCCTGACGTCTTCCATCCTAGCTCACCCCTTCACTTTTTCTGTATTCGAGTATATCGCCCGGTTGGCAGTCGAGGGCTTCGCAAAGCTTTGCAAGTGTAGATACCTTGACTGCTTTTGCTTTTCCCGTCTTGAGTATGGACATATTTGCAAGGGTGATGCCCACCTTGTCGGCAAGCTCGGTCACGCTCATTTTTCTTTTGGCAAGCATGACGTCTATGTTGAAAATGATATCGCCTTCCATGATGCCCTCCCTATATAGTAAGATCGCTTTCTTCCTGAAGAGCGGCCGCTTTTCTCACAAGGTGCGAAAGGGCTGCAGCCGCTACGGTTATAGCTACTCCTGCAAACACCACGAGAAGCGATGCCAGGACCACGCCGGGATGGCTCATGCCCAAAAGAAGAAGCGCTACATTGCCCGCAAAGAAATAGATCGAATCTCCAGCTGCCAGCCATGATATCCACTTGAGAAGATTTGCGTTCTCAACGGAGAAGGACCTGTCTGCTCCTATATTTGCGGCTATCTTCCATCCGAAGAAGAGAGCTATATAGCAGGGTATGGCGGTCAGCCAAATGAATATGAGCCAGGGCAGATATCTGCCGGAAAACTCCGGATACTGCCTTGCCAGCGATTGGCCGAAACTGGGTATAACGAGAAAATATCCGACAAGGCCGCATATGCCTACTCCGATGATTATGATCTTTAGCCACTTTGATAAAGCTTTCTGTTCCATAATGTACCTCCTGAAATGCTTTTCACGGGTATATTACGACATAAAATATTGTTTGTCAACGATATTTTATCGTAATACGATAATTTTTTATCTTGGTTTGTATAGAATGTGGCATCATGAGGTGGCATCATGATGACGATACCTTGGCTTCAGCTTTCAGCGAGGATATTATGAAAGGTGATGTCTTCGTCACCTATATTTGTCATTTAAGAAAAATATTTCAAACTTTATGTAAAATATAC
>CAZTHD010000067.1:0-3185 GCA_964613315.1 uncultured Oscillospiraceae bacterium
ACGGAGCCATGATGGCCGCCATCTCGGAGCTTGACAGCCTCTTCAGCATGGGAGCCGAAAAGTACGTCGAGTCAACTTACAGCCCCATAGTAGATCCTCCCGGCCCCACTCCTTCCTATGAACCGACGGTTTGGGACAAGCTGAGGAACGGGGGCATAAGCGGAGTCATAGCAGGAGTTCTCGCAGGCATATTCAGCGTCAGCAATGCAAAGAAGAGCATGCAGACAGTTTCCAGAGCTTCATCGGCAGGCGGATATGTAGAGCCCGGCAGCTTCAGGATACACAGATCTGAGGATATACTCATCGACGTGCATACTCAAAGGATAATAAAGGAGCAGGCGCCGCCTCCGAGCAGCGGCGGAGGGAGCGTCCACCACAGCGGCGGATCCACCTATCATGCGCCTCACGTCAGTTCCGGGGGCAATACCCACGCCAGCGGCGGAGGAAGACATTTCTAAGTATGGTCTTTTTGCACGATATCGTGTAAAATATATAGTCGGATATAGTTTTAGGTACTAATTCAGTTAATAATCTGAAAGGAGAAATAATATGGGACTTATTCATGCAGCAATCGGAGCAGCCACAGGTGTACTCTCAGATCAGTGGAAAGAGTATTTCTATTGTGACTCATTATCAGCGGATGTACTCGTAGCAAAGGGACAGAAGAGGACTTCTCTCAAATCCACCAACTACGGAACTGACAACATCATCACCAACGGTTCACTCATAACCGTTGCAGACGGACAGTGCGTACTTATCGTTGACAACGGCAAGGTCGTTGATTTCTGCGCAGAGCCTGGTGAATACAAATATGATTCATCAACGGAGCCTTCGCTCTTCGACGGCGGCACACTTGCAGACAACATCAAGAAGGTATTCGAAAACATGGGCAAGCGCTTCACCTACGGCGGAGAAGCACCCAAGGACCAGAGACTCTATTACTTCAACACAAAGGAGATCCCGGGAAGCAAATACGGAACAGCTAACCCTGTACCCTTCAGAGTAGTAGATCCAAGAGCCAACATCGATATCGACGTTTCGGTAAAGTGCTTCGGTGAGTACAGCATCAGGATCACCAACCCGATCCTCTTCTACACCAACGTATGCGGAAACGTAGCAAACGTATATCGCAAATCAGAGCTTGACGCTCAGATGAAGTCAGAGTTCCTCACGGCTCTTCAGCCGGCATTCGCAAGGATCTCCGCACAGCAGATCCGCTACAGCGAACTTCCCGCACATACTCAGGAGCTTGCAGACGCTATGAACGAGCAGCTTTCTTCCAAGTGGAGAGATCTCCGTGGTGTCGAGATCGTATCCTGCGGCGTCAACTCCATAGTAGCAGACGACAAGGACGAAGAGATGCTCAAGTCTCTCCAAAGAGCAGCAGCTCTTAAGGATCCTGAACTCGGCAAGGGCTATCTTGCAGGTCAGTTCGGACAGGCAGCAGTCGATGCAGCCAACAATGAAAAGGGATCTGACGTTCTCGGAGTAGGCATCGTTAGCAACGTAGCAGCAGGTGTTGCAGGCGTTTACGGACAGTCCTCCGGAGACGACACGGCAGCTTTCAAGGCCAAAGTCGAAAAGCTCGCCATGATGAAGGATGCAGGACTCCTCACAGACGAAGAGTTCGCAGCAATGAAGAAAGAACTTCTTGCAAGCATACTGTAATCAAAATATCAAACGTATCAAAACGGATCCTTCGGGGTCCGTTTTTTTCTTTGAACTAAAGTTTGACTGCAATGCTTTTTAGTGTTGTTTCTTCCGATCTTGTGCCAGGCCATGAACGAAGCAACGATCGCCACGCAAAAAAAGAACAATAGTTCTTGCAATGAAATGTGAGGATAATATATAATGATTGCTGTCAATTGAAGAAAATCGGGAGAAGAGCAAATGGCAAAAAGAAAATCAGTATACGTTTGTCAGGAATGCGGGTATGAAAGCCCGAAATGGATGGGACAGTGCATCTGCGGAGCGTGGAACAGCTTTGTGGAAGAAGTGGTAAGAGATGAGCCTAAAAGCGTAAAGGCTGCTTCGAGGGCTGCAGCAGAGGCCATGCCTGTCAGCAAGGTATCTACTATTTCAGGAAGAAGGATAGATACGGGCATAAAGGAACTCAACAGAGTTCTTGGCGGCGGCATAGTAGAAGGCTCTCTGACCCTTATATCCGGCGAGCCGGGCATAGGAAAATCGACCATAATAACCCAGGCGGCAGCGCATATTTCACAAAGCGAAGGACCTGTTCTTTACGTTTCGGGAGAGGAGAGCGCCCAGCAGATAAAGCTAAGGGCTGACAGAGTATGCAAAGGAAGTTTAGACAGGCTCTATCTTTTATCCGAAACAGATCTTGACAGAGTGGAAGAGTCCATCGAAAAGCTCGATCCTTCCTTCCTTATCATAGACTCCATACAGACCATGTACACAGAAGCTCTCGATGCTGCTCCGGGAAGCGTATCCCAGGTCAGGGCCTGCGGTAACGCCCTCATGTCCATAGGAAAAGGACGCAACATCCCGGTTTTCATAGTCGCCCACGTGACCAAGACCGGAGAGCTTGCAGGTCCTAAGATAGTAGAGCATATGGTAGATACCGTACTCAGCTTCACGGGAGAGAGGAGCCAGGACCTTAGGATCTTAAGATGCCTTAAGAACCGTTTCGGAACGACTTCCGAGATAGGGGCCTTCGAAATGAGGGAAGAAGGTCTTGTCGAGATCGAAAATCTTTCGGGCAGCTTTCTTGAAGGCTTAGAGGACGGATCCTGCGGAGCCGTGGCTACGGCTGTCTACGAAGGAACAAGGCCTCTTCTCCTGGAGGTCCAGGCATTGACAAGCACCACCAACGTAGGCTTTGCAAGAAGGACTGCAATAGGCATAGACAGCCAAAGGCTCTCAATGATAATCGCCGTTCTTGAAAAGAAAGCGGGTCTTACGCTCATAAACAGGGACGTATACGTAAACATAGTAGGAGGGCTCCATCCTGAAGGAACTTCAACGGACCTTGCGGTGGCTGCGGCCATCTGGTCCGATGAAAAGGGAGTGTCCATAGCTTCAGATACTCTGCTCATAGGAGAAATAGGTCTTACGGGAGACCTTCGTCCCGTAATGAATGCGGAAAAGCTCGCATCAGAAGCCGCAAGACTGGGCTTTAAGTCCCGTCAGAGGATAGTGTCCGGTTTGGGAGGAGGCGGCGG
>CAZTHD010000067.1:3195-6981 GCA_964613315.1 uncultured Oscillospiraceae bacterium
TCAAGCAATCATGGGAAGATCACCCCACCAAAACCACCTTCCTCACCCACCTGACTGAAAAAACCGGAAAAGCTTGTCCTTGTCGGTGTCAAAAGTGTTTCCGAAGCTATTAAAACCCTCGCATAAAGGAGCTGCCCCTGCCTGATTTCAAAGGCAGGGGTTTTCTCTTCACATTTTCATCAAATTCCTTGTATAATATATACAGTACCGGAGGTGAGAAAATGGCAAAGATACTTATAGTCGACGATGAAGAAAAAATAAGGGCGGTCATAAAAGAATACGCTCTTTTCAATGATTATGAGACAGACGAGGCGGAAGACGGCATGCAGGCTGTTGATAAGTGCTCAAAGCAGGATTACGACCTTATCATCATGGATATAATGATGCCTAAACTCGACGGTTTCACTGCGGTAAAACAGATAAGGAAATACAAGGACATACCTGTCATCATGCTCTCCGCAAGAGGAGAGGAATATGACAAGCTCCACGGCTTCGAACTCGGCATAGACGACTACGTTGTCAAGCCCTTCAGCCCCAAGGAGCTCATGGCAAGATGCGCCGCCGTCCTTGCGAGAAAAAGCGGTACGAGGACAGACAGCGAGGAAGTGCTCAGCTCAGACGGCATAGTCCTGAACCTTGCTGCAAGGACCCTTGAGATAGACGGAGAAAAGGTGGAGGTAACTTTAAAGGAGTTCGAGATCCTTTCCTTCCTGATGAAGAATAAAAACATCGCCATCTCAAGAGAGAGGATGCTTTCCGACATCTGGGGCTATGATTTCTACGGCGACGACAGGACCATAGATACCCATATCAAAAACCTGAGGAACAGACTCGGGAAATACAGAGACAAGGTGCTTACCGTAAGAGGTATAGGATATAAATTTGAAGACTGATACGCCTTTAAAAACAAGCGGCCCGGCAAAAAGCCTTCGGACTAAATTGCTGGGCATCTTCATATTGTTCGGACTGGTGCTGCTGGGTTTTCTTTGGCTCATGCAGTCCGTTTTATTTGAGCGTTACTATGAGCGCTCCATGGAGAAGAAGTGCAGGACAGGAGTCAATACCATAAGCTCGGTACTTGTAAGCGAAGCAGATCTGGGATATGAGGAGTTCTGCGATATCCTGGGAAGCGTTTCCGCAGAAAACGATCTTTACGTTTACGTGGAATCGGGAGACGGCGGTTTTTCTCTTTCCTCTACTGAAGTTTCAAAACCCGGCAGGGTGATACCCGACAGCAAAAAGAAACTCGCAGATGCAAAGAATATGCTTGCGTCGTCTTTCGGCGATGAGATCTTCTATACGGTCCCCGGAAGGGAAGACGAGAAGATGGCTGTCTTTGCAAAGCGCATAAACGATGAAAACAGAGGGACCATGTATATCTACGCCCTGGCGTTTTTGTCCCCCATGGGCCCGGCTGTGAATATCATAAGGTCCCAGCTCATAATAGTGACCTTCATGGTCGTTATCCTCGGTATAGTCATAGCATATCTTACGTCAAGGCATCTTGCCGAGCCTCTTGCAAAGATGAGCGAAAATGCAAAAAGACTTGGTTCGGGAGATTTCGACGTCAGGTTCACAGGAGCTGATTACCAGGAGATCAACGAGCTTGCAGATACCCTCAACGAGGCAACAGCCCAGCTCAAGATGACTGACTCCCTCAGAAAAGATCTCATGGCCAACGTGTCACATGACCTCCGTACTCCCCTTACTATGATCAAATCCTATGCGGAGATGATAAGGGATCTTTCGGGAGACGACAAGAAAAAGAGGGAAGAGCACCTTGGAGTCATAATAGAAGAGACCGACAGGCTTTCAGATCTCGTAAACGAAATACTTGTCCTTTCGAGGGTACAGTCCGGAGCCGAAGCCTTCGATAACACTGAGTTCGACATACAAAAAGCGGCTGAGGAGATAGTCCAGACCTACAGGATAATGGAAAGCGAAGGCTATACCATCAGTTTTGAGACCCTTCCCGGAGAGGTGATGGTCTACGGCGACGAATCCAAGATAAAACAGGTCATGTCCAATCTTATCTCTAATGCCGTCAAGTACAGCGAAGAGAGAAAAGAGATCAGGGTGTTCTTTGAAAATATAGGTCCTAATATACGCTTTTCGGTAGAGGATAAGGGTATAGGGATACCTGAAGACCAGCTGGATATGATATGGAACCGCTACCAAAGAGCAAGCCAAAGAGGAGCGAGGGCTAAAGAGGGAAGCGGCCTCGGGCTCTCCATATGCAGCGAGATACTCAAAAGAAGCAATGCCGAGTACGGAGTCGAAAGCGTATACGGCGAAGGCTCATGCTTTTGGTTCGAGATGAAGAGGATATAGACGGCAAAACTAGCGAAAGAAAACAGAGCGAAGGTTTGCGAGGCTCTTCTTGAGGAATACCCTGAAGCTCAGTGCGCCCTCGATTACGACAGCGAATATCATCTTCTCGTCGCCGTCATGCTCAGCGCCCAGACAACGGACGTAAGCGTCAATAAGGTGACGCCAAAGCTTTTCGAGCTGGCTCCCGACGCCTCATCCATGTGCCGGCTTTCCCAGGAAGAACTGGAGGACGTCATAAGGCAGATAGGACTTTACAGGAACAAGGCAAAAAACATACTGGCCATGTCGAGAGTCCTTTGCGAAGAATACGGCGGACAGGTTCCCGGTGAATACGATAAGCTCATAGCACTTCCCGGCGTAGGCAGGAAGACGGCAAACGTAGTCCTTGCAGAGGCTTTCCACCAGCAGCGCATCGCTGTCGATACCCACGTGTTCAGACTGGCGAACCGCATAGGATTCGTAAAGGAAGACGACGTTGTGAAAACAGAAGAAGCTCTAATGAAAGCTCTTCCAAAGGACATTTGGGTCAAGATGCATCATGCTCTCATCTTTCACGGGAGGCAGTGCTGCACGGCAAGGAACCCGCGCTGCAGCGAATGCTGCATACTAGAATATTGCAAAAGAAACGGATTGTGATCTAAAAGATTGCCCCGTTTTTTTATTTTGTCCTAAACAATAGTAGAGACAGAGCGAAGAAAAGTAGTATAATAAATTGTTTAAGTTGTTTTTAAGTTTTGATTGAAAATACAAAGGAGTAGTACAAATGAAGAAAACAGTACAGGACATCGACGTACAGGGCAAGCGCGTTATAGTTCGCTGCGATTTCAACGTTCCGATGAAAGACGGAAAGATCACTGACGACACAAGGATAGTCGCAGCTCTTCCGACGATCAAATATCTCATAGGCAGAGGAGCAAAGGTCATCCTCATGAGCCATCTCGGAAGACCTAAGGGAAAGCCGAATCACGAGTTCACGCTGGAGCCCGTGGCAGAGAGGATCTCCCAGCTTCTCGAAAAGCAGGTATTCTTTGCACAGTGCGACAAGGTCGTAGTTCCTGAGATAGTTGCGGCATCCAAAGACCTCAACCCGGGAGACGTAGTCCTTCTCGAGAACTTAAGATTCAGACCTGAAGAAGAGGAAAACGATCCCGTATTCGCTCAGGACCTTGCATCTCTTGCAGATATCTACGTATCCGACGCTTTCGGAACGGTACACAGAGCTCACGCATCTACGGCAGGCATCGCAAAGTATCTCCCCGCAGTATCAGGTTTCCTCATCGAAAAGGAACTGAAATTCCTCGGAGAGGCAGTCAGCAATCCAAAGAGACCCTTCGTAGCCATACTCGGCGGATCCAAGGTCTCCGATAAGATCGGCGTCATCGAAAACCTCATCGAAAAGGCTGTATTCATAATTCTCATGGATCGTATTTAATACATCCCTATATCCGGCAATTT